>JANMDL010000932.1:0-10617 GCA_031376295.1 Chitinophagales bacterium | reverse complement strand
CAACAAAATTGCAGCAGACAGAACACCGGAGCCTGGTGGCATCGGGCTGAAAAATCTCAGCCGCCGGCTGGAACTTACTTATACCAAAGAACAGTATACATTTGAAACCCGGCATAAAGACAATATATTTACAGTACTGGTAAACCTGAAGATTGTATAAATATGCTGCGCTGTATTGTTATAGACGACGAACCACTTGCCCTGAATATACTGGCGGATTATATCAACAAAACGGATAACCTGCTGCTGGTGGATATTACTACACAGCCATTGCAGGGCCTGCAGCGCATACAGAATGGCGAAGCCGATGCAGTTTTTCTCGACATCAATATGCCGGGCATCAACGGGTTGCAGGCGATGGACATCATAGGCAGGCAATGCCAGGTTATCCTTACCACTGCTTACCCCGAATTTGCCGTGCAGGGTTTTGACCGGGAAGTGGTTGATTACCTGCTGAAACCGGTATCGTATGAACGGTTCTGCAAAGCGATAAAAAAATTAGAACAGAAATCAGGTGGCACTGCAAATGGAACAGAAAAACAATATTTTTTTGTAAAAAGCGAATACAAGCAGATACGCATTGATTATGCCGACGTACTTTACTTAGAATCACTGAGGGATTATGTGGCCATACATCTTAGCAATAACAATAAGATTTTAACCTTGCAAAGTTTATCCTCTTTTGAAAAGGAACTGCCGCCGCAACATTTTGTACGAATTCATAAGTCCTATATCATTTCCCTATCCAAAATAAAACTGATTGAAAAAAACACTGTTTCGGTGAATGGAAAATTGCTGCCGGTTGGTAATACTTTTAAGGCAGGGTTTGAAAAGGCGTTGGGAAAATGACGGTAAAAGCTTCATGCGGTGGTTGTTCACTGACTGCAATGTCCTGAAGTTGTCAAATCTTAAATGCCGCATTATTTTCATAACACTTTAAACATGCAAGGAGAGATAAAATAAATGCCAGCAGGGAGGAAACTGTCCTGATAGTATTTAAATTAGTCCACCTTGTTTCAAATATTTTCCGCTGGGCATGCAGTGATTCTTTTGTAGTGCTTGCTAAGTCAAATTTGTCAAGAGAATTATTCAGCGGTATGTTTCCCACCACAGATACCAGGAAGGAACCAATGAAATAAATAACAGTTGCGGCTAATAAATACCAGAATACGGCTGTAACAGGCTGAGCATAGTTAAGATATGCGGCAACGGGCAAGAAAATTAACACCCCAAAGAAACTAATAAAAAAAACCGGGTTCTGAATTGCCCTGTTTATCGCCTGCATTGCAGAAACATATTGAAAATCATCAAGTCGGTTTAAGCCTGGCATAACTGAACAGGAATATGAATAGAACAGTCCTGACATCAGTCCTGCAAATATAGTTGCACCCAGTAGAAAAATATTTGAGATGGTCATACCGGTAAAATTTTGATCTGGAAAAGCACTTTTAAAAAATCGCCCCTTTTCGTGGCTTATGCAAGGTTCGGGGCAGGGTTCTCACAACCATACCGCCTGGTCAGATATTCATGTCTTTATTTTCAATATCAATACTCAACGAATCATTGCGCCGGGGTATTGCAGCATGAATATTTTTACTATCCACTTTTTTAATTTGTTTTAATACTTCCACGCTATTGTCCACAATTTCCATTGACGTGCGCCTGATGTATTCACTTTTTTTAAATTGCAATACATTCTTATCCATATCTTCCGATGTCCAGCCCCGGCTCCATCCCAAAAAACTAAATGGTGGAAAAGTGAACCCAAGATCAGTAAAAAAGCACATCATTTGCCCTGCCACCTGTTGTATATTATCCTGTCCTCCAGTAATGATAAATGAAGCAATTTTGTTTTTCACCAGTATCCTGTCGCTGATTGTTATTTGATTTTGTACAC
The DNA here is from genome assembly GCA_031376295.1 of Chitinophagales bacterium. Taxonomy (GTDB): domain Bacteria; phylum Bacteroidota; class Bacteroidia; order Chitinophagales; family Chitinophagaceae; genus Ferruginibacter. The sequence goes on along the minus strand of JANMDL010000932.1, from coordinate 8,720 downwards.
AGTTTAACCGTTCAGCCATTTTGTAATATAAAGCAGAAGCATTGCCCCAGCGGATAGGGGTTGATACAATCACAATATCGGCCCAAAGGATCATGCTTTCATACACTTCTGTCATACCGTCTCCAGGATCCATTTCGGTAATGCTGCATGGCCAGGTGCACGCATGGCTGTGTTGTGAATAATAGCCCTCGCAATTACGGAACTCCAGGTCACGAAGTTTGACCATCTTTGTATTTGCCCCATATTTCTCCTTTGCATAAGCCAGTGATTTTTCCAAAGCATCTTCTGATGTTGAAAACCGTGGAAGGTTTGGAGAAAGGTTGGTGCTACTGATCCCCAATATATTGATGCTGCTTTCAGTAGTTTGATATCTTAATTTTATCAAATCCTCCAGCAAAGGGTTATTATGATGCTCCCTGTGCGCTTTTTTAACGGGTTCCTCCCCTACTACAATATATTCACCCTCCAGTTTCACTTCGTACAGTGCCTGTTGATCAGGAAAGCCCGGGGGAGCGCTTCCCGTTTCGATATTATACTCCCAGCCATGCCAGGGACAGGTTACATACAATCCGTCATATTTGGCTGACACTTCGCCTAACCCCAATGGACCCGCTTTGTGCAGACAGGCATTGGCCATGGCTGATATTTTCCCATTGTAATGAAAGAGCGCTATTTTCTTTTTGCCCAAATTCACCACTTTGTGTGATTTATCAGGCAATTCATCCTTTGTGCAAACTTTTATGTAATTCATTTTCTGATTTTGGCCCGTTTTAATTGTACTGTGCTGCCATAAATATATTACCAATTTTTATATTCCGGTAAAACTTTCAATACTAGTAAACGAAAAGCATCATAACATGTTTGATAACCTGCATTACAAATTTAGCAGGTATAGATGTACAAATATGCGGCTTGCCTTTGCCTTCAGAATCAATTTTTATGGTTGACAAAAAATCCATTGCTGAAAAAAATAAAAATTTGGCAGATTGAAAAACAGTCTTACATTTGCAGTGTATTAATAAACTAATACACTATATGATCAAAATCAACGAGGTAAGTTTTACTTACAAAAGCAAAAAGCCCGTTTTTAATCAACTGAGCGTACAATTTGAGCGGGGGCATATTTATGGCCTCCTTGGCAAAAATGGCGCAGGCAAAAGTACCCTTCTGCGCATTGCTACAGGCCTCCTGCGCCCCACCCAGGGCAATGCAAACGTGGAAGGCACCAACTGCTTTTTACGCAGCCCGGCCCTGCTGCAAAAAATGTTGTACATACCCGAAGAAGTGTACCTGCCCTCCCTCAGTTTTAGCCAGTACGAAAAAATTTACGGGGCATTTTACCCCAAATTTTCGGCTGAGCAGTTCCGCCACTACCTGCTGGAGTTTGATGTACCAGCCAACGGCAAAGTAAACGAATGCAGCTATGGCCAGCAAAAGAAAATTTTTATGAGCTTTGCCCTGGCCTGCAATATGGATTACCTGCTGATGGATGAGCCTACAAATGGTATGGATATTCCCTCTAAAAAACAGTTTCGTAAGGTAATGGCGGGCTATATCAGCAATGAGCGGCTGGTTATTATCAGCAGCCACCAGGTGAGGGACCTGGAAAACCTGATGGATACCATTGTAATTATTGACAACAGTAAAATATTATTGTACGATACAGTGGACTCGCTGCAGAACCGGCTTTATTTTACCAAAACCGATACCCTGCCTGCGGCAAACCTGCTGTACAGCGAACCCGTATTTGGTGGACATGATGTGATACTGCTCAACGATGGCGGCCAGCATTCGGCGCTAGATACAGAAAAACTGTTCAACGCTGTACTGTGTGAGCCGGAAGCTTTTTCAAAACATTTTATGCAACATTAAAAACCTGTTTATGCCATTCATCAGCTTAAAAAATATTTTTCACCTGCTTAAAAAACAATTGCTGGAGCAGCGGCGCTTTTACCTGCTGAGCCTGCTGGGTATTTTTGTTACTGTAGTCATCTTTAATATGGCGTTTTACTATTTCGTAAGTGAGATGGACAGGAACAAGTATAGTTTCTTCTGCATCCTGGTCAGTAATTTTGGCTTCATCATCGCATCATCACTGGTGGCTGCTGCTTCATTTTACGAACTGCACAATCCCAAAAGCAGCATCACTTACCTGCAACTGCCGGTTACTTTTCCTGAGCGTATCCTTTCCAACATCATCATTGCATTTGCACTGATGCCCATATTGATGCTGGCTGTATTTTATGGTACCGACTGGCTGTTTACAACCATTTACAATACCCGCAATGTGCCACGCTTTCACAACCCAAGGCTGGTGCCGGGCCTCTATTTTGCAAAAATGTTCAGCATGGCTGACTATACGCTGCTTACCCTGCTGCTCACCAGCATTTACTTTGCAGGTTCTGTTTTCTTTAAAAAACTCAACTGGATACTCACCACGGTTACTGCCGGTTTATTTATCACCCTTTTAGTATGCCTGAATGTACTGCCTGCTATTAATGGTATTGTATCGGTACCCTTCATACTTGCACTGTGTAACAAAGTTATTGCCAACGGGCTGAGCAGATGGGATAATCAATTTGAGCAGTCAGGGTATGAGCTGCTGCGTATCTTCAGAATTTTTCTGTGGTGTTTGCCTGCTTTACTCACCCTTGCAGTATATTACCGGCTAAAAGAAAAAGAGGTATAGGAGATATTATTATGCAGTTTAACAATCATCAATCCATATACGTACAGATAGCCGCACTGATGGAAGAAGAAATAGCCAGTGGCCGCTGGGTTGCGGAAGAGCGCATTCCCTCTGTAAGAGATCTGGGCATACAATTAGAAGTAAACCCCAACACGGTGATGCGCTCTTACGAAATGGCGCAGGAAGAGGAATTGATTTATAACAAACGGGGGCTTGGTTATTTTGTAAAACAGGGCGCACACAGCATTATCATCGAAAAAAGAAAAAAAACATTTTCAGAAACAGAGATACCTGCCTTTGCAAAAAGAATTCAGCAACTGAATTTAGATGCTGCAGTGGTATTTTCTATCATCCAAAAAATTATCGTTGAACATGAAAAAAAGTAACATCATCATCAGCAGTATTGGCCTGTTCCTTCTGGGTTTTGTAATTGTATGCCTTATGGCTTACCGGGAGAGACCGGAATGGAAAGCTGAAAGGGAAAAGCAACGCAACCCCGTAGTGGAACAGCAGGCCATAGAAAAAATGACTGCCTTTGCAGCCCAATGCACCCGGGTGGAAGAGCTGGTGCTGGAATCTTCTAAAAACCTCCGTGGACAAGTATCTGTTTCAGACAGCAGCGAGTTCCGGCAGGCAAGCAACGGAGAGATGAAAATTGATACCATACTGGAAAATGGCGGAAAGAAACTCACACTCCGTATAGAGCCTGAAGCAGATGCACAAACCATCTATTACGACATTCAATTACTGCTGCCATTGGTAAATACCATCAGGCAGAAAAATGTGAATATGAGTTTGGATAGAAAAAACCGGAGTATGAATATTTCGGTAAAAGGAGAATCATACTGCAGCTTAAACGAAATAACGCAGCCCGGTTTACATATTGATGTTACAGACCTGAGTACCCTGTATTTTGTACCTGGTGAAACAGACAGTGTACTAATAAAAGCAAGCGGTAATGCCATTGTAAATACTGAGAAACAATTTGCAAAACTCATGCAGCAAAGCGGCAAACTGGTGCTTACACAAAATGCTATAATACGGCACAATTGATTTTCAGCTAAAAAAGTATCGCCATGAAACTTCGGTACATAAAGGAGAGGCCGCCTGTAAAGGCAGCCTCCTTGTCATAAAACTATCTGCGAATAAAAACCACTAAAATTCAAAACCCACACCAAGCTTCACTACCCTGTTGTACGATTTAAAACTGCTGTTGGCATCCACCCTGCTCAGGCCATAATCGTACCCTGCCTGCACATGAAAGCCATTGGCAAACTGGTACCTTGCACCTGCTGCAATACCGGCATCAATGCGTTTGAACTGGTCTGTAATATCTAAGTTGCGGGTAAACAATGAAATACCCAGTACACCTGCATCTACCCTCAAATTATTTTTAACTAAGTAAGAAAATTGCGGCCCGGCATATACTGATAAACCTTTTGCTACTTCGGCTCTTACCAGCAGCGGTACATCTATGTAATGCGACTGTACCTGTGCTCCTGCATTGGCGCCTATAAACTTCAGTGCCGGTATATCAATATTACCCTTAATGGCATAGCCCTTTTGTGAATACTGCAGCCCTGGTTCAATACTGAATTTTTCGCCCACGGGTATGCTTACATAACCACCCACATGAAAGCCTGTGCGGCCTTTTGTGCTGAGGTAGCCATCGGTAACATTTACTATACTGTTTAAACTTTTAACCGCATCGCCCTGCCAGTTGGCCATATTTACACCTGCTCTTACACCATACTTAATTTGTGCATTGGCTGCAGTGGCGGTAAACAAACACGCTGTAACTGCAATGAATCTGATTGTCATACTATTGGGTGCAGTGTTTTATAAAGCTGCACGGTATAGTACATTGCAAAAACGTGCCAGTTAGTTTTTCTTTAACAAAAATAATTGTTAAAGCACGGCACAGTTGGTTTATAACATACCGGGATAAAATATGAGTAACATCATAACAAAGCAATATAAATACAATAAATTTGTGTTCCTTAAAACAACGATATGTCAAAAGGTTTGTATTACAGCAGCTATTTACAGCTCGATAAAATATTAACGGCACAGGAGCCGGAAAGTTTTAAAGCCGGTAATGAATCTGCCCATGATGAGATGCTTTTCATTATTATTCACCAGGCCTACGAATTATGGTTTAAGCAGATACTGTTTGAGCTGGATTATGTATCGGGAGTGTTTGGTAAAGCGGTGATTGATGACAACTCCGAAGACCTGAACTTAGTGCGCCACAGGCTGCGCCGCATTATAAGAATTTTAGATTTACTTAACCAGCAGGTGGGCATATTAGATACCATGACGCCGCTTGACTTTCTTGAGTTCAGGAACCTGCTTACGCCCTCTTCCGGGTTTCAGAGTGTACAATTCCGGTTATTAGAGGCAAGGCTTGGCCTGCAGATGGACAACCGCCACCAGAAAGATTATTACAAGCGCACCAACGAAGGAGGTTTTGAACCTGGCGATTATAACAACATCAACCAAACAGAAGAAAAACCCAACCTGCTGCAATTGGTAAATAACTGGCTGGAGCGGATGCCATTTTTTGAACCTGCTTACTGGAATAATTATGAGCCACAGCATAAGGATGGAACATTTCATCCTTTTTGGGCCGATTACCGCGGCATTTACCAGCAGGGCTTAACGGAAAGAGAAGCTTCCAAAATCATTGATTTTGATTTCATTTTCTTTTCTGCAAATAATACACTTAGCCCTGAGCAGCAACAGGCAATACAACCAACACTGTCACCAGCAGCTATGCAGGCAGCTTTATTCATCATGCTGTACCGCGACTTTCCTGTATTTCAAACTTCTTACCAGGTATTAGACAGCTTAGTGGAGATAGATCACCTGATGGCCAACTGGCGGCACAAACACTTAGTGATGGTACGGCGCATGATTGGAATGAGAGTAGGTACGGGCAATACCAGTGGTGCAGGTTACTTAGAGGGCGCTTTGAGCAAGCATTATGTTTTTCGTGACATCAGCGGACTTTCTACTTATCTTATTGAAAGAAAAAAATTACCCAACCTGCCACCAGCATTGATTAAGAAGCTCGGATATACTAATCCGCAGTTGTAACGCTGCGGTAATGGCAATAAACAATACGACATCCATGGGTGGGTATTGCAGATTTGTATCAGGCCTTGCTGATTCATCCATCTATGGCATTAAAAAAGCCCTCCCAAAAGGGAAGGCTTACTATATAAACTCTTTAGATATTAGTTCTTCTTCATAGCATCTTTAGCTGCATCTTTTACACCTTCAACAGCTTTGTTACCTGCATCTTTAGCTGCATCTTTAACACCATCAACAGCTTTGTTCATCATGCCTTTTGCAGAATCAGCAGCTTTGTTCATCATGTTTTTAGCAGAATCTGTAGTTGCAGCAGCAGCATTCTTTGCAGAATCCATGGCTTTTTGTGCATCAGCAGCAACACCACCTTCAGTTGCTTTGGCAATAGAATCAGCATTAGCTTTAGCATCAGTTGCAGCACTGTCATTACAAGCTACCATTACACCAGCTACTGCTAAAATTGCAAAAAATTTTTTCATCGTAATTGTTTTTAAATTTTTAATTTGGGTGCAAAAGTAGCAATTAAATTGACCTGTGCAAGTCTTTTGCCATTTATTTTAATTTTTTTCCAGAAAAACTGCAAAAAACTACTTTTTACGGAAATACAGCCTGATAGGAACCCCCGTAAAATCAAAACTTTCCCTCAACTTATTCTCCAGGTAATTCTTGTAAGGCGTCTTAATATCATCTGGAAAATTGCTGAAAAAGGCAAAAGTGGGGGTATGTGTGGGCAATTGTGTTACATATTTAATTTTTATACTATTTCCCCTCACCATCGGTGGATGATACCCTTCAACTGCCTTCAGCATTATATCATTCAATTTAGATGTGGGTATTTTGGCTGTACGGCGCTCATATACTTCCAATGCGGTTTCCACTGCTTTGTGTATCCTTGTTTTGTCTTTTACCGATATAAAAAGAACAGGCACATCCGTAAAGGGTGCAAACTTGCTTTTTAGTTCCTTTTCAAAATCACGGGCAGTATTGGTTCCCTTTTCCATCAAATCCCATTTGTTTACCAGTACCACAATACCCTTCCCCTTTTTTTCTGCCAGGGCAAAAATGCTCAGATCCTGCCCTGTTAAACCCTTTTCGGCATCTATCAGCAGCATACATACATCTGCATCATCCATGGCTTTAATGGCCCTTATCACCGAGTAGAACTCAATGTCTTCATGCACTTTTGCTTTTTTGCGTATACCTGCAGTATCAATCAGTACAAAATCTTTTCCAAAAAGGTTATACCGGGTATGAATGGTATCCCTGGTGGTGCCAGCAATATCACTTACAATGGTGCGTTCACCGCCAACCAATGCATTTAACAAGGAGGATTTACCTACATTGGGCTGACCAATGATGGAAAACTTTGGCAGGGCAGCCAGTTCGCCATATTCCAGTGCCGCATCCTCATCTGCACCAATATGTGAAACTACTTCATCTAATATTTCGCCGGTGCCACTGCCGCTGATACTGCTTACAAAAAATATTTTTTCGAAACCCAGGCTGTAAAATTCTGACGCTTCCAGCAGGCGCTCGTGGTTGTCAACTTTGTTTACCACCAAAAAAACCGGCTTGGCTGATTTGCGAAGCACCTGTGCCATGGATTGGTCAAGATCAGTAACCCCGGTGGCTGCATCGCACATAAAAATGATGGCATTGGCTTCTTCCACAGCAATCATTACCTGCTTGCGTATCTCTTTTTCAAATATATCGGTACCATTGGCTACAAAACCTCCTGTATCAATTACGTTAAAGGTTTTGCCTATCCATTCGGCTACGCCATACTGCCTGTCCCTGGTTACACCACTCACATCATCTACAATGGCCTTGCGCTGCTCCAGCAACCTGTTAAAAAATGTGCTTTTGCCCACATTGGGCCTGCCTGTTATTGCTAAAGTAAAACTCATTTTAAATTAAGAATTATGAATTAAGAATTAAGAATTAAGAATTAAGAATGGGTTACCGCTGTGCTAACTATTGCTTTCTAACCAACCCCAAACTTTGAACTTTTTTATATTTACGAATGATGAATGACGAATAATGAATGAAGCAACGCTTTGCTGAACTATCACCTCTCCACTATCAACTGTCAACTTTTCAACTTTCAACTGCTAATACCCGTATTCCTTCAACTGTATTTCATTATCCCTCCACTTGGGCCGCACTTTCACAAACAGTTCCAGAAAGACCTTACTGCCCAAAAATGCTTCAATATCCTTCCTTGCAGCGGTACCCAGTTTTTTTATCATCTGGCCACCTTCGCCCAGGATAATGCCTTTTTGCGTATCCCGCTGAACAATTATTTCGGCGCCGATTTTTATCAGCGTTTGTTTTTCCTTGAATTCCTGCACCATCACTGCTGTATGATAAGGTATTTCATCCTGCAAAAAATCGTATACTTTTTCCCGGATAATTTCTCCCACAAAAAACTTGGTGGGCAGGTCACTCAGGTCATCTCCTTCGTAAAATGGCGCTCCCTCAGGCAGCAGTTCCACTATCACTTTCAGCAGTTCATCAATCCCGGTTTTGTTAAGCGCTGCAATGGGTATCACCTGTTTGCAATACGGCTGTTCCTGAAAAAAAGCAATGGCTTTGGCCATATCCTCTGCCTTTACACAATCCTGCTTATTGAGTATAACAATACAGGGTACTTTCAGTTTTAACGATGCAAAAAGTTCATTGTTCAGCACCCCGTCTTCCCTGGCATCAGCAATCAGCAGTGCAATATCAGCATCTTCCAGGCTGCCTTTTACGGCCTGCATCATTTTTTCGTGCAGCTTGTATTTAGGTTCTATAATGCCGGGAGTATCTGAAAAAATAACCTGGTAATCCTTATCGGTTAATATGGCTTTGATGCGGTGCCGGGTAGTTTGCACTTTGTTGGACACAATGGCTAATTTTTCGCCCATTAGTGCATTTAGCAATGTACTTTTGCCCG
>JANMDL010000923.1:0-7733 GCA_031376295.1 Chitinophagales bacterium | reverse complement strand
CAGGAACTCTGTATTTTAATAATATTCCTGTCACGCCAATTGAAGCTAACCATTCACATATTTCAGAACCTTCCAGTTCAACTGCAACTTTAGTATATCCGCCACCTGGAAATACAAGTACTGCGGCACCACTATTTTCTTTAATTGGGGAGAATATTTTTATAGTTGGATTTGAAACATTCTTAGCGATTCCGTCACTATATGTTTCTTTTCCTGTGATTAGTTCAGCGTCTGGAATTGACTTTGTCCAAATAGGTATTTCGTTACTTACGGTGAATGATTTTGTGTTTAGTGAATGTGCTATGGTGTCTTGTGAAGTTTGGTTCTTTTGGTTACAAGAAATAAAGCTGATTACAATTGCAAGAAAAACTATTTTGAAAAAAGTCGATTTCATTTTTTTTTGAATATTTCATTTTGTGTAAGGTGTTCGATAAGCTGACTGCTAACGACAGTGCTTTATGCAGATTGAGAATTAGTATTCCTTCTGCCCGGAACCGCTGCCGATTGAAAAACAAATGTAAATGAATATATTCAAATGCCAAACCTGCCTGCAGGCAGGTTGAAAAACTTTTGCCCGAACCACAGCTTGGATATGTACCGCTGCTCATTGTGCGTTCCTTCCGCCCAACTTGCATAAAACCCGCTGTTCAAAACAGGGTATAGCCACCTTGTCTGCCTGAGGAGAAACAAGCCCCGGACTCAAACTATAAATCAGATTGTGTAATCTGCTTTGGGGCAGGGCAAACGCATTAAAACTCATTAAGCCTGAAAAGCTGATAAAAACAGCTCACTTCTGCAGCGGCAAATAAATACCATATAGAAAGCCTGCTTGCTTAAAAGTTGAATTGTTCAAAGGTTCAAAGTTGCTGTCCAACGCTCATCGCTCATCGCTATCAACTCACTACTTTTTAACTGCTGCTTTTTTAGATACGGCTCTTTTAGCTGGTGCTTTTTTTGCTGCCACTTTTTTTACAAATGCATTAGGGTCGGTTATTTCAATAATTTTCTTTACTTCATCCAGCGATACTGTGGCCAGTTCTTCTGGTGTGTACTTACTTTTATCGGCTTTTGCGCTCAGCTTCAGCATTTTTTTTCCAAAGCGGATGAATGGGCCCCAGCGGCCGTTTTCAATAGCAATTTTTTCTGCCGGCCATTGCTGTATAAAGCGGTTGGCTTCTTTGTCAATCTTTTTCTCAATCAGTTCGTTACAATCCGATTGGGTTAAGGTATCAAAATTATAAGCCCTTGGTATGTTAATGAATAAGTCGTTCCATTTGATGAATGGGCCAAATCTGCCCTTGCCTTTTGTAATCGGCTTTTCCTGGTAGTACCCTATGGCGGCATCCTCTTTTTGCTTGGCTGTAATAATTTCTATGGCCCTGGCAAGGTCTACTTCCAGCGGCTCCTCTCCCTTGGGTATGGATACAAACTGTTCGCCCCATTTTACATAAGGGCCAAAGCGGCCGATATTTACCGATACTTCCTGTGCTTCGTAATCGCCCAGCATAAGGGGCAGTTTAAACAGGTCCATTGCCTCATCCAGTGTAATGGTTTCAATACTCTGGCTGGCTTTTAGTTTTGCAAAGCGTGGCTTCTCTTCATCCTCCGCCTTGCCTATCTGCACCATGGGGCCATACCTGCCCATGCGGGCAATTACGGGTTTACCGCTTACGGCGTCCACCCCCAGGTCCCTTTCGCCCTTGGCACGTTCGGCAGTTTCAAGGGTATGCTCCACTTCGGCATGAAAAGGCGTGTAAAAATTACCCACCATCTTGTTCCAGTCTATCTTGCCTTCGGCTATCTTATCAAATTCTTCTTCAATATTGGCAGTAAAGGAAAAATTCATCACTTTAGTAAAGTGCAGGTTCAAAAAATCGGTTACCACCAAACCCAGGTCGGTAGGGAACAGCTTCGATTTTTCAGCCCCGGTATTCTCCTGCTCTGTCACTTTTTGAATAATGTCGTTTTTTAGTTTCAGTATCCTGAAATTCCGTTTTACACCATCCTTGTCTTTCTTTTCAACATAATTGCGTTTAATAATGGTGGATATGGTAGGGGCGTAGGTACTCGGCCTGCCAATACCCAGTTCTTCCATCTTTTTAACCAGTGAAGCCTCAGTGTACCTGGCGCCGGCACGGGTAAATCTTTCCGTTGCCGTCATTTGTATAAAATCCAATTGCTGGCCCGGGCGCATGGCTGGCAGGCGGCTTTCGTCATTTTCTTCGGTTTCCTCCTCATCTGTACTTTCCATGTACACTTTTAAAAAGCCATCAAATTTTATTACTTCACCACTGGCTGTCAGCTCTTCGTTATTGGTACTGATATTTATTTTTACGGTAGTTTTTTCCAATTCTGCATCAGCCATCTGGCTGGCAATGGTGCGTTTCCATATCAGCTCGTACAGGCGCTTGCCGTCAAAATCTTCCACCGTATGGTTATCCATGTAAGTGGGGCGTATGGCTTCGTGGGCCTCCTGGGCGCTTTCGTTTTTGTTTTTGTATTTGCGTACCTGCACATAGTTGCCGCCAAAGCTGCGGCTGATCTCTTTTTTAATATCCTCCATGGCCGTTTCGCTCAGGCTCACACTATCCGTACGCATATAAGTGATGTTACCATTTTCATACAGCTTTTGCGCCAGCAGCATGGTTTTGCTTACACCATAGCCCAGTTTGCGGCTGGCCTCCTGCTGCAGGGTAGATGTGGTGAATGGTGCTGCCGGTGTGCGTTTGCCTGGTTTTACCTGTATGTCTCTTACTGTATATTTTGCGCCAATACAACTCTTTAAAAAAGCCTCCGCATCATCGGTAAGCTCATATTTTTTGCCTTCGGCCTTAAAATTAATGGAGCGTTCGTTGTCAACCGCAGTAAGCATTGCTTCCACCTTAAAGCTGCTGGTACTGGTAAACTGGTTAATCTCCCTTTCTTTTTCTGCAATCAGTTTTACCGCCACACTCTGCACCCTGCCAGCACTCAGGCTGCGCTGCATGCCTATTTTGCGCCACAGTACGGGGCTCAGTTCAAAGCCCACAATCCTGTCTAATACACGGCGGGCCTGCTGTGCATTTACAAGGTTCATATTAATGGTACGTGGGTTTAGCACGGCCTTTTGTATAGCAGGTTTGGTAATTTCGTGAAAAACTATCCGTTTGGTGGTCTTGGTATCCAGGCCAAGCACTTCGGCCAGGTGCCAGCTTATACTTTCTCCCTCACGGTCCTCATCCGATGCCAGCCAAACCTCTTCCGATTTTTTTGCCAGGCTCTTCAGTTCCCTTACCACCCGTTCTTTTTCTTCGGGTACAATATAGCTGGGCATAAAATTATTGTTGAGGTCAATGCCCATATCGTCTTTTGCCAGGTCACGTATATGGCCATAACAACTCTTTACTTCAAAATCGCTTCCAAGGATTTTTTCGATGGTTTTGGCTTTTGCCGGCGACTCTACTATCAATAAATTTTTTGCCATATTACTGAACCGCCACAGGCGGAACCACTTTTTTGTTTGTAATGATAACCCAGGTGAATATCACAGAATCCTTTGCTGTATTGCGTTTTCCCAATTTCTGCTGACAGCCCCACCAGCTTTCGCCGGTAGTTTTAAACCACTTAAAAACGCAATAACCCCTGCTCAGAATACTGCAATATTAGTTCAAAAAAGAAAAAATCAAATTTTTCTTACGCAAACGGCATCCAAAGCAACGCACTTACAAAAAGTCTGCAATCATATTTCTCACTGTTCCATCCCGGTAAATTTTCTGGTGTCCAAGCCCTTTTGTGAGTACAAATTTTATATTCGGCAGGTTATCATCCTGTACTTTTTTGGCATCAGTCACAGGTGTTACATCATCTTCCTCATCATGTATCCATAAAATAGATGCCCTGATGTTTTTTGCAGCCCTGCGTATGCTGAACCAGGCAGTTTCATGACCGCTGAGGCGGTAAATAATGTCATCAAAGCCAGCACGTACTTTTGCGTTTTTAAGCCGCAGCATATCAAAAGCATGATTTACTGCCGTTACAGTTTCAGTAGCAGGTGCCACCAATGCAATGTTTACCGTTTCATCATGCGGTATTTCCTCCATAGCAAGGCTAATGGCAATACCGCCAAAGCTATGCGCCAGGTAACTGTTAACAGGGCCATATAGTGTATTTACGGTTACAATCATTTCTTTGTATAAAACCGCATTTACTGTTTTGCCACTGCTGCGTCCATGGGCAGGTGCATCAAAAGCAAGTACCCGGTATCCTTTTTTTACAAAAATGGAAATATACCGGTCAAAATTGTACACACAGGAAGAAAAACCATGCAGTATCAGTACGGTTTTTTGGCTACTGCTGTTCCACCGGAAACCCCTTACGGTATTGTTCTGCAGTTGAAATTCAATGGCTTCAGCAGTATTAAAAATGGCTGATGGCGTTTTTTTTGATTGCTGGTATGGCGTACAAAACAGCGTAAAAGCACTTTTTGCGGCTTTTACGGCAGACACTGCGGCTAATACCTGAAATTTGCTACGTATATACGTGAGTGCTATTTTTTGCGTTATCTTCATATAAAATCCAAAGATAACCCAATATGAACATTGTGATTATAGGTTCGGGAAATGTGGCAACGGTGCTGGGCAGAAAAATAAAGGCTGCCGGACATACTATATTGCAGGTAGCAGGCCGTAACACTGATAATGCGAAAATACTGGCTGATGAACTGGGCTGTAATTATGCTGATTTAACAGGTATCAGTAAAACTGCTGCATTATATATAGTAGCAATAGCCGACAATGCGCTGCACAATTTTCACACAAAAATATCGCTGGGTAATAAATTAGTGGTACATACAGCAGGCTCGGTATCTAAAGATGTGCTGCAGCATGTTTCTTCAGCCTATGGCGTACTCTATCCACTGCAATCACTCAGGATGGAAATGCCCGTTTTACCCCTTATTCCCCTGTGCATTGATGCAAATGACAATACCACACTTACACAATTAAAAGATTTTGCCGGCAGCATTACCGATTCGGTTACTGAATGTACCGATGAAGAGCGGCTGAAACTGCATGTGGGAGCTGTAGTAGTTAGCAACTTTACCAATCACCTGTATGCCCAGGCACAGGATTTTTGCGAAAAAGAGGGCGTAGAATTTAATAAACTGCAGCCCCTGATTGAAGAAACTGCTCAACGGATGCAGTTTGTATCACCCAAAGACCTGCAGACAGGGCCTGCCGTAAGAAATGATGTTTTTACCTTGGACAGGCACCTTAAAGCACTTGTAAATCACCCTAAACTCAAATATCTTTATATCAAGCTTACAGATAGTATTATGAGTAAGTAAACGCTTGCTATGGCACCTGGTTCTTCTCGGGTAATTTAACAGGAAACACCACATCCGTTTGTACTTTATATGGATCTTTCTGTACAACCGGGTCGCCAATGTAAATCTCATAGGGCTCCCCTTCAGCCTTTATTTTACCTGATTTCATCCTGTCTGACGCTGCCTCATAAGCCATGCCCATCATTTCGTAAGGGCCAAAGTAACGGGCAACCATTACAGTGCCGGCAGGTAATTCTTTAATATACACACCGGGTGGCAGTTTTACCGGTATTTTGTCTACTGGCATGCCTGCTTCAAAAAAGTAGGGCGCTTTTTGTGTTTTGTACCAGGCCATGGGGGCACCCACTACGGTAAGCTTATTGTCTTTTACACATTTTGCTAATTTTCCGCCATATATAGCGCCCAGTTTCATACCGATACGCTCCATTACGGCTGCACTGTCTTTCATACACAGTACCATTTTTTTTGGCGACAGGGTATCAAATATGTTGATGGCCGGGGCCCGCTTTGCTGTGGTATTGGCAACAGTTCCAGTATCTTTTTGTACAGCTTTGGCTGTATCGCCCTTGTTATCAGCATTTTTGGGAGTTTCAGCCTTTTCCTTTGTACCATCATTGCAGGCAAAAAACAACAGTAACATTGCCGCAGGCAGTAGTTTCTTACAAAATGAAATGTATTGCATATCCGTATTAGTTAGTTTAAGAGCGGGTAAGGTAGTAAAAACAATCTGGCTTTGCAAGGGCGGCAAAATATTTTTTTCCGTTTTGCGGCAACGGTTATTTTGCTGGATAAGCATTTCTAAAGTAGGTTTGCAGCCTCTAAGAGGAGAATTATGTACACAATTACCTATAAATTTGAACAAAAAGGGCTTGAGCCAATCACGCTTGCCAATATACCTGCCGGTAAATCGCTGCTGGAGCTGGCGCTGGAGCATGATATAAACCTGCACCACAACTGCGGTGGGGTATGTGCCTGCAGCACCTGCCACCTGTATATGGAAAAGGGCGAGGGCCTGGTGGAAGAACTTACTGACAGGGAAGAAGATTTTATTGACAGGGCTGTGAGCCCAAGGCTTAATTCGAGGCTGGGCTGCCAATGTGTACTGCTGGATGGTGATGGTGAGCTGGTGGTAACATTACCCGACCAGACCCAGTTTTTGGGAGAATAATGACAATTTGTAAATGTGCAAATGCGAAAATGTACAAATTGTCAGCCTTATTTTTGTTATTTATGCTGCATATCACCTGAATATATTAATAGAAAATATGTACATTGGTAGTTGGACATGGGGCATTGATTTTATTATTAACTTACAATTATAAATTGGCAAATTTGCATACTGGCAAATTGGCCACATTAAACACATTATGACATTTGAACCACCCATTCACTGGAATGATTACGAAGACATTGCAATGAAGCTGTATGAGCGCTTTGGTAATGAATTTGGCGAAAGCAAAATATACCGTATCCGCTTTACAGACCTGCTGGAGTGGGTGCTGGAAATACCAAATTTTACCGGCAAAAGAGAAGAAAGCAATGAGGGTCATTTAGAAATGATACAGAGTACCTGGGTGTATGAATGGAGGGATGGGCAGAAGTAATTTGCAAATGTGATAATGTGACAATGGGCAAATGTGCTGATAGGAAGATGAGTTATGGGTTATGAGTTATGAGTGTGCTTATTAACTACCATCGCCCAACGATCAACGGTCATCGCCCAACGGTCATCGCCCAACGCCCAACGCTCCTTTAAACTGTCAACTTCAAACATGAACGTACTGTCGCTTTTTAAACCTGTTACAACTTTTGTTTTTGATGTGGATGGTGTGCTTACCAATGGCATGCTGCTGGTATTAAACGACGGACAAATGGCCCGGCAGATGAATATTAAAGATGGTTATGCCCTGCAACTGGCTGTTAAAAAAGGGTACAGGGTAGTTGTTATTTCGGGAGGAGCATCTGAGCCGGTACGTGAAAGACTGGTTAAACTGGGTGTGACAGAAGTACACATGCAGGTAAATGACAAAAAGGAATTGCTGCAGCAATATGTACTGCAACAGCAGTTGAGATGGGATGAAGTGCTTTTTATGGGAGACGATATACCCGATTACCTGCCCATGCAAATGGTGGGATTGCCCTGCTGCCCGGCTGATGCGGTAATGGAAATAAAGCAGGTTTCCAGGTACATATCACCTGCCAATGGCGGCGCAGGCTGTGTAAGGGATGTAATAGAAAAAGTAATGAAGCTGAATGGTCATTGGGATCTGGATGCAGGTGTGGCCGCAAAGTAGTGCTGCAAAATATCCGTATCCCCCGCCAACAATCCCTATTTTTACGCAAGAAACTGATACATGAAACTGATTCCTGCATTTTTTCGGTTAATACGCTGGCCCAACCTGGTGTTTAT
>JANMDL010000895.1:0-2882 GCA_031376295.1 Chitinophagales bacterium | reverse complement strand
TGTCACGGCGGAGGTCGCGGGTTCGAGTCCCGTCCGGTCCGCAAAATATAGATAAAAACCTGCTTTAGTAGCAGGTTTTTATTTTTTAACCTACATAAAATAAAAACTGCCCTACTAACTATTACCTTATTTACTTCACTTTATTCAAATTGACTAGTCTAGAATACAAGACTATAATTTTCCTCTTTTAAGAAAACCCAAAAACTTGGACAATTGTAAGTGTCAAACTTTATTTAATTTATGGCCAAGAGGCAAAAAAATTATGGACAAAAGATACAGGCAGCATTATTAAAGCTTTTAATGGATATTGACCATCACTTAATAAATAATAGTAAAAATTAATAGGATGGTTTGTAAGGTTTTTGTTTTTTGTACGACTGTTATGTATTATACCAAAAAATGAGAACCCAATTAAAATTAATTTCAACATGTCATTAAGAATTGTTAGCTCACTTATTTTAAGATTACATCTCGTAGTCATTATTTTACAATCACTTTATTTCAAATTTAATAGCCCCCCCAAATCAGTATACTTATTTACTAAGCTGGGCGTGGAGTGCTGGAGGTGGATTCGGACGGTAGCAATTGAATTAGTTACCAGCATCTTGGAGCTTGTTCCATCCATAGGTTTTATTGGCTCTTTTTTGGGTATTACACTCACCTCTGGTGCTATTCTCTATCACTTAACAATTATGGGCGTTGAGACTAAGGGTGTTGGCGGGCAATTATTAATGCTAGCAATAGCCATTTGGGTTTGCAACCTCATTATCATTATACTTAATAAACATCGTGGAATTACATTTTTAAATAAGTTAATAAAAGACGGAAAAAACAGGTTATGATATTTCTACAGTTATCTCAGCAACTTCAATCGCTCAATAAACTTTTAACAAATCTTAAAGATGAGCAATACACTAAACAAGTTCCACATCTTGGTAATTCAAGTATTGGCGGGCATACAAGACATATTATTGAACTTTTGCAGTGCACCATTAAAGGATATAGCATAGGTATGGTTGATTACATAAACCGTACAAGAAATGTTTTATTGGAAACTGATAAAATTCTTGCTCAATTAACTATTCAACAGCTTGACGGTTTAGTAAGAGCACCCGATAAGCAACTTCACTTAATGGTGGAGCAAATGGATGGCGGAATAGAAACGCCAATCGTTAGCACAACTTATTTTAGGGAAGTTGTTTATAATTCTGAGCACATAATACATCACCTGGCTTTAATTAAAGTAGCCATTATTGAAATGAAACTTGATATTATTGATAATGACTTTGGCAAGGCTTATTCCACAATAAAATACCAATCTTCACTAGCAAAAAAATAAAATTAAAATCAAAATGAAAAAATTAAACTTCTTTTCGGTAACTGTATTTTTATTGTTAACAGTAAAGCCCCCTACAGTAAAAGCACAGGATACAACAAAAATATTCTTAACTACATCTGTTGGCTTGTTAAAACCTGTTTCTTCTTTTTCAAATGCCTATCAAAATTCACTTGCATTAAATTCAGGTATTGAGTATAGGTTCAGCAAACATTATTTTGCACAGTTTGTACTAGATTTTAATGCAGTAAAATACAACCAGCAGGTAAGAGATGGTAGTTCATCATATCTTTTTCAAAAAACCAGTAGTTCGGTTTTTTTAGCTGGTTTTAATTTGGGCAGAAACTTCCCTTTAATTTCTTCTGGTAAATTATTTATTTCACCATATATAGGTGTTGGCTATGGTAATATTGGTGAGCCAAGATTAATGGTAGATAATATTAATGGCATTATCAACCAAGAAGTAACTAGAATGCAAGGGATATTTGGAAGAGGTGGAACAAGGATAGCTTTTAAGACCCAATCTAAAGTGTTGCAAACAATATATTTTGATGCATCATACTGGACGGCAAATATTATTGTGCAGGAAAGCAGGCCAAAAGCATTATCTCTTTTAATTGGAACTAGACTTGGGTTTTAATTTTTTATTAAGAGGCATTGTGTAAAGTAGTTCATAGAGTTGATTAAAAGATAAAATTTCAAAAGACAAAGCGAACTAAACAGGCATTTGAAAATTAACAGAAGCTGTAAACAGAGTATCGTAAAAAAGTAAATATAATATAAGCATCATCCACACACCTATTGGGTTTATGTTTTTTACAAAGCAGTATCAACATCCTGACACTGGATTTAAATACATCAAAAAAGTACAGGTAACTTTTACTCACATTCTTTTAATTTGTATAATTTCTTTAATAAATTTCTTTGTTAATCCTCTTAAATAATTATTCCACTTTACGAATTAATTTTACTGGCACTACCACTCATTAGTTTATTGAATAGTGAACAGTTTTAAAATAGTTCAAGCATATGTTGCACTATTAATATGCTGTTGCCAGTATATAAAAAATCTGATAAAATATCTGGCTTGATATTTTATCAGATTGATAAAATTATTTTGATATTTTACAAAAACTCAAACATCTTTTCTTCACCCACTTTTACTTCCTGAACATTTACCACAGTACCAGTTGAATTAGTTATAAAAGCTACAATCTTTGCGTTGTTGATGTTAGAAACATTGCCAGGTACGGTTAACGAATACGTTTTTTCATTTGCATTTCCTGATGTACCAATAGCATCACCACTCAATGAACTTATGACTTTTCTTAATACACCATTAAATTCAAAGTTGGGAATATTGGCCTGCCCACCATAAAGGTTAGCAGAATAATTTCTTTGGGTATAGTATAATTTATCTTCTACCAGATACACGGTAAGTTTTGCAGCGCTGGTAAGTGGCTGTGTATAGCCCACTTTGACAGTTATAGATATATTATTACTAATGATAGATGATTTGATGGCAACACCTGCGTTGGCAGATGCC
>JANMDL010000851.1:0-3147 GCA_031376295.1 Chitinophagales bacterium | reverse complement strand
AGGAGGAGCAGGAAAGTTACCACAACCGGATGAGTGATGAATGGCTGCATGATCTGGCTCCTATCGGTACAGATTGGCAAAAGCCCTTCCTGGAAATTGCACCTTATCTCATCGTTGTTTTCAGGCGCAGTTATGAATTGGAAGCTGGTGGCCATAAGCACCAGAATTATTATGTGCAGGAGAGTTGCGGACTGGCCTGCGGTTTTTTGCTGGCAGCCATACACCATGCAGGGTTGGTAGCGCTTACGCACACACCCAGCCCCATGAACTTTTTATGCAACGTACTCAACCGCCCGGCTAACGAAAAACCTTTTTTACTGATACCGGTGGGCTATGCTGCAGAAGAGTGCTGGGTACCGGATCTGGAAAGGAAGCCCTTGGGAGAAGTGGCAGTGTGGTACTGATGGGCGTGGTGAGAAAAACCTGTTCACAGCTATAATGTATAATTTCAGACAAGTGATTGCCAGTTTGCATCATTTGCAACAATGCTGTAAAAATTCAAGTCTATAAATGCAACCTTTTTGAGTTTATTTACAACTTTTCACTATCCAATGTCAAAATAAAAATGCTTAAAACTCATTATTGAAACCAGGAAGTCTTTACCCTTTCCCTAATAAAGGGTTTTACCTCAATTGTTATATCAGTTCTGTTTTATTTCCATATTTTTTGCTATAAACTGTCATTTCATGAAATGGCAGAAAAAGCAAGGTGAAAGGTAGTAATACACTAACGGATAGTTTCAGTCCTTAATTCTTATCATTTCTTTTGTTTCGGTATTATATTTTATCTGAATTTTTATAATAATCAGGGTTCATTTTCGTTAACATTTCCAATAATCCAAAATTTTGAAATTTTTTTACATTGTTATCACCACATTTTTAATTGCAGCCTTATTGCCTGCAAAGGGTTTTACCCAGGCCTGTAACTTACTTACAGCAGCATACGAGGCTAATGAGTCCCGTTGTGCAGCTACAGGTTCTATCAAGGTTAATGCAAGCGGCGGTTCCGGAAATTATCAATATAAAGTAACAGGGCCGGTTACAACAAACTATACGTCCAGCAGCCTCATTGTAGGGTTAGCTGCAGGGAAGTACCTGGTTTTTGTTAAGGATATAGTTACAAATTGCCTGTATGCACAGGATAGTGTAACAGTAACCGGTAGCTACATCGCCCCATCATTTACTTTAGTTTCAACAGCAGTAACATGCACCAATGGCAGCAATGGTACTATTACCGTTACGGGTACCAGTGGTGGAAGACCTCCGTTTTCTTATAAAATTGTGGCACCTTCTGCGTCAGGTACAGGTACAGTCAGCGCTTCCGGCACTTTTTCAGGTTTGATAAGCGGCAGCTACTTAATTCAATTAACCGATTCCTGCGGGGCAATACAAACCCGTAGTATTACAGTGGATAATTTTCTTTGGTTTATCAACAGTTATTCAGTTACAAAATTGGGATGCGACAGTATTGCAGTAGTTATTACACTGAAAGATGACAAAGGAAATACTACACCCCATACGGTTTTTAATGGATTTACCTACGGGGCTTCGGTAATGCCCGGTGATACAAGCTGGTTCAGTACAAACTCATTCCGGTGTTACAAGGGAAAGAAACATACTGTAAAACTATTTGCCAAAGATGCCTGCGGCAATATTCAAATGGTTGTATGGAACGATAATGCCATACCTTCAGTGAATGCTGCAGTCACTATTTCAAACAGGGCATGTTCAACTTTTACTGCTAGGGTAAGGGGGCAGTCAAACTTAACAAATCCCAATTACTGTATTTACAACAGCAGCAACACACTGCTTACCTGCAATACAACAGGTACTTTTAATGATTTACCTTATGGAAGCTATTGCATAAAAATAACCGATACCTGCTATGATACGACCATTACCAGGTGTTTTTCTGTTGCAAAGCCTGTTCCTGCTGTGGATATAAATGTTAATATAGTACGGACATGCAATTCATTTACTGCAACAATAACAGGGCAGGTAAACCTGTATAATCCAAACTACTGCCTTTATAACAGCAGCAATGTTTTGATTACCTGTAATACCACAGGTGTTTTTTCCAACCTGCATTTTGGCACTTACTGCTTAAGAATACAGAACGACCCCGCCTGTTACGATACACTCATCACCAGGTGTTTTACAGTTACAAGACCTGTTCCCAGGCTAGGGGTGGATGTTTTAATATACAACAGAACCTGTACAACTTTTACTGCTGAAATATCTGACACTGCTGATTGGAACAGCCCCCTGTTTTGCTTATATACTCCTGCTCATGTTGTAATTATATGCAATACTACCGGAGTTTTTAATAACCTGCCTTACGGAACCTACTGCATAGAAGCAACCAACGGTCCGGGTTGTTATGATACTACCATTACCAGGTGTTTTACTGTAGTAAGGCCAATTCCGGTAATTGATGCTGATGCAGTAATCAGTAATAAAACATGTACCACTTTTGACGCAACAGTAACCGGACAAACAAATGTGAGCAACCCTCAGTACTGTTTATATAATAATTCAAATGTATTGGTAAGTTGTAATGCAACGGGAATTTTTACAGGCACTCCTTATGGCAGTTATTGTATAAAAATGCAGAATGATGCGGCTTGTTATGACACGGTTATAACGAGATGTTTTACAGAAGCAGGAATTCCTGTTGATATCAGCCTCTCTGCAAGAAGATCGTGTACAACAATAGGCACTACGGATATAAGGGTTAGGTTTGACTCCGGTACGCCTGCTTACTTTATTGCTTTATACTCACCCGCAGGCGTATTATTGCAATCCGCTTCCACAAGCAGTGCTACTTACACATTTTTCAGCCTCCCGGGGCTTGTATCGCCGGCAAAGTATAAAGTTGTTGTAACTGATTTCTGCGGAAGAAAAGATTCAGGGCTTGTTTCGTCTAATGTAAGCAGGGTAAACAGGGTGGTGTCAATTACCGCTAAATGCCCCTCTGCTGTATGGGCAAATGGTTCTGCAGATGTTGTTATAGACATCAATGATAATAATATCGGAGGGAATATAATACCGAAAATAATCAGGAAAAATGCGATAGCCGTTTCTGTAAATGCTGCATCCTCAGTTGGCTATAACTATACTTTTTCTGACCTTGGTCCAGCGACATATA
>JANMDL010000821.1:0-11321 GCA_031376295.1 Chitinophagales bacterium | reverse complement strand
AGCACCTGAACTGTATTTTTTGGATATACCAGCAGCCTGCAGCTTGATACCGCCTGCAGTTATTGGCTGTGGCACCTGGTCTATTTTACCAAGCAACTCATTTACGTTAACATTCAGGTCGTTGCTGTCTGCCGGTTTTGTATTTGACCAGGCATCGTACCAGTCGCAAAAACTGAGCGTTGCACCATAAATATCCGGACTCTGTGTTTCAATAGCAGCATCGAGCAACCGCCGGTAGCCCAAGTGGGTATCACCATTATAAAAGAATGCTTTTACTTCTGCCAGGTGCGGCTTGTATGTTGAATTCATTAAACAGGGTTTAATTACGATTTTTTAAAAGTACGGAAAAAGAACAACCTTTGCGATACCCCCTCCTGTTATCATTGCTAAATTACCGTTAAAGCTGCGGATGAGCCACCGGCACTTTCTTATTATCACTTTCCATCACACCATCCCGAAGTCGTATTACACGGTGTGCGTAGCCCGCTATTTCTTCTTCATGAGTTACCAGGATTACGGTATTACCACCTCTGTGTATTTCATCAAAAATGCCCATTACTTCTGCAGAAGTTTTACTGTCTAAGTTTCCTGTAGGTTCATCTGCCAGAATGATAGAAGGATTATTGATGAGCGCCCTTGCTATTGCCACTCTTTGTATTTGTCCGCCACTCAACTCGTTGGGTTTGTGGTGGTGCCTGTCGGCCAGTTGTACTTTTTCCAGCACATCCATCGCCCTTTGGTGACGTTCTTTTTTACCAATGCCACTGTAAATTAGCGGCAATGCCACATTTTCGGCAGCCGTAAGTCGTGGCAACAGGTTAAACTGCTGAAAAACAAAACCTATTTCTTTATTCCGCACTTCAGCAAGGTCATTATCGGGCATACTGCTTACATCCTTATTGTTGAGTATGTATTTCCCTCCCGAAGGACTGTCTAAGCAACCAAGAATATTCATCAGTGTACTTTTGCCGCTTCCACTGGGGCCCATTAGTGCTACATATTCATTTTTGTAAATATCTAAACTGATGCCTTTAAGCACCTGCAGCTCCTGCTTGCCCAGGAAGTAGCTCTTCAGTATATTTTCCAGGTGGATGATTCCAGTCATATAAGTTGATTAGTTCAAAGTTGAAGGTTTAAAGTTTTATGCAATCACTCCAGCTTAATTTTTTGTTACAGGCCGCAGAAGCAGAGCGAAGACTCAGCGTTGATTTTGTTACGGGCTGTTTCATTCCACATTCGCACTTCGTCCTTCGCAATTTCAGTTCTGGGTTCTTTCATTCCACATTCGCACTTCTTCCTTCGTAATTCCCACTATTTCTTAATTACTTTCGGCACTTTAAAAAACTGCAAATCGGGCAATGGTGCATTTTTCAATCCATCTTCCCTGCTGATGCTGCCTTTTACTTCATCCGCCCGCAAAATATTGCTGTTGCCGCTCATGTGCAAAAGCGGTTCAACGCCTGAGGTATCCAGTTCGCTCAGCTTTTCCACAAAACTTATCATTCGCTGAAGATCTTTTTTTACAGATTCTTTTCCTGCAGCATCAAACTGAAGACGGGATAAATGGGCTATTCTCTCAACCAGGCTGTCATTTACTTCCATAATTCAAAAATAATGATTCGGGACGATTAATGGGGGAATTAAAAATGAAGAATTAAAAATTAAAAATTGGGGGGCGGGTTGTTTAAGCGTTGTACTTTAAACCTTTACCAATATAGAAAACTGTATAATGGAGGATAAAGGACGAATGCAGCCGTTGTGGCTGTTTCAACCCTTACTTTGAACTTTAAACTATTCAACTAATAAACCTTCCCCCCAACTTTCCTTATCTTCGCAGCCTTTATGAGCGCAAGTAAACCAATAGTAATGAGCGGCATACGTCCTACGGGGTTTTTGCATTTAGGCAATTACTTCGGAGCCATCCGCAATTATGTAAAAATGCAGGATGAATTTGAGTGCTTTTTTATGGTGGCCGATCTGCATTCTCTCACCACCCACCCTGATACAAAAGAGCTAAAAGCCAATGTGATGCGGGTTTTGGCAGAAAATATCGCCTGCGGCCTGGATCCTGAAAAGGCAACACTTTACTGTCAGAGCCATTTGTACGAAACGGGAGAATTGTACCTGTATCTGAATATGCTGGCTTATAAGGGTGAGCTGGAGAAAACTGTTACATTTAAAGACAAAGTGCGCCAGCAGCCTGAAAATGTAAATGCCGGCCTGCTTACCTATCCAGTATTGCAAACGGCTGATATAATCCTGCACAGGGCCACTTATGTGCCAGTGGGTAAGGATCAGGAACAGCACCTGGAAATGGCAAGGAATTTTGTTAAAAGGTTTAACCACCGCTATGGAGAGGTTTTTCCTGAACCCCAGGCTTTTAATTACAACCAGCAATTGGTAAAAGTACCCAGCCTGGATGGCAGCGGCAAAATGAGTAAGAGTGAAAACCAGCTTTCTACCTTATACCTGGCCGATGAGGATGCCGATATACGCAAAAAAGTAATGAAGGCAAAAACGGATGCGAGTCCTAAAATTCCAAATTCGCCCAAGCCGGATGAAATTGAAAATATTTTTTTATTGATGGGGCTGGTATCTGCACCGGATGTAATAGCAAAGTATGAAGCCGATTACAATACCTGCTCCATCCGCTATGGTGACCTTAAAAAGCAACTGGCAGAGGATATGGTAGCTTTTATTGCCCCGATAAGGGAGAAGGTAAAGGGGCTGCTATCCGATGAGCAATACCTGCATAAAGTGATGGAACATGGGGCAGAAAAAGCAAGGGTGAGTGCCAGGGCAACTATGAAGCTGGTGAGGGAAGTGATGGGGCTGGTTTATTAGGAATTGGCACTTAGCACCCTGACCCGGACAATTCAGCACAAATCAGATATATCAATAAAATATAACCCGTTATGCCTTTTTAGTGTAACCAGGCTGCATCAAATAAAAAAAGTTGCTGTAAGAAAAAAGACTGCATACATTCGTAGTTCGTCATCTATTCAATTGTTGATTTGTAAAAGTAATTATGGCTAAAACAAAAAAACCAAAGCATATAGCAATAGCTGGTAACATTGGTGCCGGCAAAACCACCCTTACCGAAATGCTGAGTAAGCATTACCGCTGGATACCGCAGTTTGAAGATGTGGATCATAACCCCTACCTGAATGACTTTTACGAGGATATGCCCAGGTGGAGCTTTAACCTGCAGATATATTTTTTAAACAGCCGCCTTAACCAGTTGCTGGAAATACACCGTGGTACTGAAACCGTAATACAGGACCGTACCATTTACGAGGATGCAAATATTTTTGCGCCCAACCTGCACGATATGGGGCTGATGGGCAAGCGTGACTTTGATAATTATTATACTTTTTTTGAAACGCTTAAATCGATGGTGCAACCGCCCGATCTGCTGATATACTTAAAGGCATCTGTACCTACATTGGTGGCGCAAATACAGAAGCGGGGAAGAGAATATGAAGAAAACATCCGGTTGGATTATCTGAAAAAACTGAATGAATTTTACGATAGCTGGATAAATACTTATAAAGAAGGGCCCCTGCTGATAATTGATGCGGATAAAAATAAATTTGCCGAAAACGAAGAACACCTTGGGCAGATCATCAATAAAATAGACAGTACACTGTTTGGATTGTTTTAGAAAAAGTAGTTAGTATGAAGTAATTAGTAGTTAGCTGCGGGTTTTGTTGATAATGTGGCATTTTAAACTTACATACTTCAACCTTCACTCTATTAGCTTTCTCATCAGCACAATAGCAAATCATCCAATCAGCTAATCAATTAACTGGTTCTTCATAGCAAAAAACACAAGTCCCACACTGTTTTTCACGCCAAAGCGCTCCATCAGGCGGTCTTTTATCGCCTCCACTGTTCTGGGGCTGATGCTCATTTTTTGTGAAATTTCGCTGGCAGTAAACTCCATACACACTAAAGTGAGTACTTCTTTTTCCCTGTCGCTCAGTACTATTTCGCTGGTAAGCGTTGGATTTATTTTCTGCTTGGCAAAATTCTTTTTTATTAAAACCCTGTTAACAAAGGGGTTGAGGTAAAAGCCTGTACGCATCACATCCATAATGGCATTTTTTATTTCACTGGGGTCGGTACTTTTAAGCAGGTAACCGGCAGCACCACAGTCCATCAGGTGACCCACAAAGCGTTCATCCTCATACATGGTGAGTATGATTACTCTTATATTAGGGAAATTTTTTGCAATAAATTTAGTGGCATCTATTCCGTCTTTTACCGGCATTTTAAGGTCGCACAGTATTACATCAGGAGCCGCTTCGGGTATTTTATCCAGCAGATCCTGCCCATTTTCTGCTTCCATTACAAACTTAATATTTGTATACGTCCTCATGGAAAGTATTACCCCTTTCCTGAAGATTTTGTGATCGTCTGCTATGGCAACTTTTATCTGGTTCATAAGCCTTTGTTAAAAATACAGAAAAATTATGTGTTTTGTTCTCCATTTCATAATAATAAGATTTTTTTTTGCCAATGGCTTATATACGGGCTGCGTGGCAATATGCTTTAAACAATGGCTGGAGTGCAACACCTGTACCAGTTTATGCACTGCAAAACTGCCGGCGCTATCATATTGAGCGAACCAAAAATGTGATGCCGGTTAATTAAAAAAGCCATATACTTACGTACATGGCTTTTGAAAAAAATTTACCTGTGTTATACCCTGAAGTGAGCAAATGCTTTGTTAGCATCAGCCATACGGTGAACATCTTCTTTCTTTTTGAATGCAGCGCCTTCACCTTTACTTGCAGCTACAATTTCATTGGCTAATTTATCAGCCATACTGCGTCCATTTCTGTCGCGGCTGTAACGAACGAGCCATTTGATGCTCAAAGATACTTTCCTGTCGGCACGTACTTCAGCCGGAATTTGAAAGGTAGCGCCACCAATACGGCGGCTGCGAACTTCTACCGATGGAGTAACATTAGCCAGTGCTTTCCTCCACACATCATAGCCACTTTCGCCGGTTTGCTTGGTTACCTTTTCAATTGCATCGTAAAAAATGGTAAATGCACCACTTTTTTTACCTTCCCACATAATGTTGTTCACAAAACGTGTTACAAGTTTATCGTTAAACTTCGGATCTGGTGCTAACGGGAGCTTTTTGGCCTGAGCTTTCCTCATCGAAAAATATTTTACTTAATTACTGATTAATAAATTTGTTAAACCAATTATTACTTCTTGGCTTTTTCTTTCTTGGTTCCGTACTTACTGCGGCTTTGTTTGCGGTCTTTTACACCGGCTGTATCAAGGCTGCCACGTACAATATGGTAACGTACACCTGGTAAATCCTTTACACGACCACCACGTATCAGTACGATTGAGTGCTCCTGCAGGTTGTGACCTTCACCGGGTATATAGGCAATAACCTCAATTTTATTGGTTAAACGCACTTTAGCTACCTTACGCAAAGCTGAGTTTGGCTTTTTAGGCGTAGTGGTATACACCCTTGTGCAAACGCCACGGCGCTGCGGACAACTGTCCAGAGCCCTGGATTTACTCTTTGCTTTGATAATTTCTCTTCCTTTTCTAACTAATTGTTGTATTGTAGGCATTACAAACCTTTTATTTTTAGGACGGCAAAGGTAGGAGTTTAGTTTTACAAAAAGTAAAATAACCGCTAAAAAAAATGCCTTTACACTGAAAAAAAATAAAAAAATGCCTTTGCAGCGGTAAACAATGCTAATTTGCGGTCAGATACTACAATTTCCACATCCATCCATGGGTATCTGGCACCTGGCCGTAGCGTATGGCATCCATTCTCCTTTTAAGCTCCGGTGCTGTTTGCCATTTTGTTATGTCAAAGCTCATTTCGTAATCTTTGTACCGTAATTCCTTTATCAGCGATATGGTGGCGGCTGTACCTGTACCAAATACTTCGTATAAAATACCCGCTTTGTATGCATCAATGATGTCGTTTATGCTCAAAGGGCGCTCCTGTACATCAAAACCCATGTCTTTCAGCACTGCAATGGCACTGTCTCTGGTAACACCAGCCAATATGGTACCCGACTCAAGCCCGGGTGTAATGGCAGTGCTGCCAATAATAAAGAAAACATTCATGGTACCACATTCCTGCACGTATTTGTGTTCAAACGCATCCATCCAAAGTACCTGGTCGTAGCCTTTGAGCTTCGCCTGTGCCGTAGCATACATGGCAGCTCCGTAATTACCAGCCGCTTTAGCATAACCTACACCGCCGGGTACAGCCCTTACGTACTGCTCCTCTACATAAATGCGCATAGGTGTGGCATAATATGGGCCGGTTGGGCTTAAAATAATCATGAACTTATACTTTTCGCTTGGCTTAACGCCAATCATTTCATCGCTGCTAAACATAAAGGGCCTTATGTACAGCGAATGGTTCTCATATTCCGGTATCCAGTCACTGTCAAGCTTTATCAGTGTGCGCATACCCTCCATAAAGATTTCTTCAGGCACTTGAGGCATCTGCATCCTTTCCGCAGATATATTAAAACGCCTGAAATTATCCATGGGCCTGAATACACCTATGCTGCCATCGGCACCTTTATACGCCTTAATACCTTCAAAAATTGCCTGTCCATAATGTAATGCAGCCAGCGATGGCTCCAGCATCAGTGGCTGATATGGCTTTATCTCTGGTGTTTTCCATTCCCCGTCAATGTAATCGACTTCCAGCATGTGATCGGTAAAATGCTTCCCAAAAGGAATGTTTTGCAGGCTCATATCATTGATCTTACTATGTGTTGCCCTTGTAATATTTATACCGGCTGCTGCAATCATATTGTTTAATTTTGCACAAAGAAACGAAAAAAAATATGGTACAAAGTTTTGCAGCATGAGTTTAGAGAATATTCAACTTCCGGCAATTGTTATACAGGATTTGTTCAAAAAAAGCCTGGTTGAACTGACTACAAAAGAAAAATCCGGGCAAACTGCCAACCCCGCAACAGGTGATATTGCTTTTTTGGGCAAAAATGGGCGCAATATTGCCATATTAGTACATTCACCGGAAACGCTTTACCTGCCTGATAATGAATTAGATTTTTTGATGGGCATATTAACGGCTTGTGGGCTTACTATGGCAGATATTGCCCTTGTAAATATTGCTCAAAAAAAGGAAATAGATTACAAAATACTGGAGAATAACCTTGCGGCAGAAAAAATATTTCTTTTTGGCCTCGAGCCTGCCGTGTTGCAACTTCCCCTTTCTTTTCCACATTACCAGGTACAGCGGTACAACAACCAGGTATACCTTGCTGCCCCTCCATTATTGCAATTGCAAGCTGATAAGATGGAAAAAAGCAAACTTTGGACCTGCCTTAAACAAATTTTCTCCCTGTAATAAAGAGCTTAACTTCGCCAGCAATTTCAACATTATGGAAAAACTGGTTTTTGCAACCAATAATCAAAATAAGGTAACAGAAATACGTGCAGTACTGGGCGACAGGTTTGCAGTGGTTACTTTGCAGGAAGCCGGGATTGACATTGACATTCCGGAACCACACAACACATTGGAAGCCAATGCATCAGAGAAATCAAAAACAATATTTGCTTTAACGGGCAGTAACTGTTTTGGTGAGGATACCGGGCTTGAAGTGGAGGCATTGAATGGTGAACCGGGTGTAAAAAGTGCCCGCTATTCGGGTGACGGACGTAATTTTAACCAGAATATTGACAAACTTTTGCATAATCTTGCGGATGAAGACAACAGAGAGGCAAGGTTCAGAACAGTAGTTTCGTTGATACTGAATAGCGGGGAGTTTCTTTTTGAAGGGATATGCAATGGTACCATTACCAGAAAGCGGGCCGGAAGCCAAGGATTTGGCTACGATCCGGTGTTTATACCGCATGGCAGTTCGAAAACGTTTGCGGAAATGGACGTAGTTGAAAAAAATATATATAGCCATAGAAAAAAAGCAATTGAGAAATTAGTGGTTTTTTTAATGCAAAGGGCTGAAAATCAATAAGTAGTACTAAAAAAAACTTTTAAGGGAATTTTGAGAACAGAAAGCAACCATATTATTGAAGAGAGCGACTTAATAAAAGGATGCATTGTTGGTAACAGAGGCATGCAGGAAGCGCTTTACAACCGTTTTTCGCCTAAAATGTATGCGGTATGCCTGAGGTACAGCAATACTTCGGATGATGCCAGGGATTTATTACAGGAGGGATTTATTAAGGTTTTTAAAAATTTAGAGAAATACAGGGGTGATGGTTCTTTTGAGGGATGGGTACGCAGAATTTTTGTGAACACTTCTATTGAGCATTTCAGAAAAGCCACCACAACACAATCGGTTACAGAAACACATGAAAACACTTTTGAAGACAAAGAGTGGAGTGCATTTGACAACCTGGCAGAAAAGGATATTTTTAATATGATAAGGGAGTTGAGCCCGGGTTACAGGCAGGTTTTTAACATGTATGTAATTGAAGGCTACGCTCATAAAGAAATTGGTGAAATAATGGGTATCAGCGAGGGTACAAGTAAATCGCAACTGGCAAGGGCCAAAATGCTTTTACAAAAAATGGTAAAAGAAAAACTGGGTTAATCCCTTTAGAAAACTACAACTATTTAAACAACAATGCAGGGTAACTGGCAATATATTATTTACAACAGGGAAGAAACTCCGCCACAGGGAGCCTGGGATAATATTGCCTATAAGTTAGACATGGCTGATACTGCCGAAAATTGGTCAACTGAAATATACCTGAAAGAAGCCACCCCGCCACCCGGGGCATGGAATGAGATTGCTGCAGCTTTAGACCATACTGAAAACAAAAGCTGGCAAACAAGGTTATACGAAAAAGAGGTTACACCTCCTGCTGGTGTATGGGGAGCCATCAATACTGCATTAGATGCAACTGATACAAAGGTTATTACGATGCAGCCGGGTCGCAGCAATAAAAAATTATATTACAGGCTGGCAACTGCGGCAGCCGTGATTGTTACCATAGCCGGCACTGCTTTATGGTATGCGGGCAAACAACCCTCTGATACTGCCATACAACCAATTGCAAAAAATGCCCCCAATAACAGCCCGGTAAATCCTGCTGTTATAGAAACTGCTGAAACTACCGTATTGCCTGCCTCTGAAGCACAGGAAAAACAACAACCTGCTGCTGCCATAGTAAAAAAGCAATCAAAGCTGCCTATTACACAGGCGGATGACAAAAATATTCCACCCCTTGACTATGTAAAGAACAATCAAATGGGGTTTTTACCTGAGAACCCGGTATTGAACAACAGCAAAAAACTACCTGATAACAACGGACAGGTTTCCACAGATATAGCACTGATGGAAACCCCGGCAAATACTTATATCAGCATCAGTGGCCCCGATGGTCAAAGCATCAGGGTGTCGTCAAAGTTTGCCAACCTTATTGGCTATCTCAGTGATGGCCCGGTTAAAGAAGAAAGGCTAGACGTCATTATAAGGGAAAGTGCCCTGTGGAAAGCTACTTTCAGGCAATGGAGAGAAAAAATGATCAGCAATACCGCAGTCCCGTCTCTGGGGAATTTTATGGACGTAATTGAAATGAGTAAACTACTCAACGAAAAATGACACCCTGGTTGCTGGGCAACTCTTTCTCAAAAAATATTCCTTTTTTACAACTTTCCAGGTTTTACAATAAGTGCCTTTGCCGTAATACTGATAGGCATTAATATTGGCACCAATGTCATTTCCTGATGTCTACCAGTATTATTCAAAAATCAATTCATCCCGGATTTAAAGTGTAAATAGTATAACTTTCCGTAAAAAATATGGCCAGGATAAAACTTGTAATGCCGGAAAATATCATTACCCAAATTACGATACCGGTTCGTATTACCGACATCAATTATGGCAACCATCTTGGCAATGATGCGATTGTACGCATTGCACATGAGGCCCGCATGGCATGGCTGCATGGGCATGGCTTTACTGAACTTGACATTGCCGGTACCGGCCTGATTATGGCCGACCTTGCAGTGGAATTTAAGGCCGAAGGATTTTATGGTGATATAATTAATGTAAAAATTGCCTGCGGCGAAAAAACAAGGATCGGATTTGAATTGTATTACGAATTTACTGCCTGGAGAAATAGTGAAATCATATTGCTTGCATTGGTTAAAACGGGCATGGTTTGCTATGATTACAGTAACAGAAAAGTGAGCCCCATACCGGAAATATTATCGCAACTGCTCTAAAAGTTCAATCACTGTTCCACAAATGCCAGTTAGCTATGGCCTGCAGTTCCAGCATCTCAAACCCGTTTTTTACAGTTGCTCCACACTCCTTCCCTTTTTGCAAAAAAACGGTTTCAGCCGGGCGGTAAACCATGTCGTATAAATAATGTTGCGCCGTTACCCAATCATAAGGTATTGCAGGAAAACCAGCTTCATCCGGGTACATACCAACAGGCGTGCAGTTGATGATGATGGTATTGTGCTGCATCAGTTGTTCGTTAATATTTTCATAAGCAATCACACCCTCTCCTGTTGTGCGGCTTACTGTTGTAAAAGGAATTGCCAGTTGCTTCAGCACATACTGCACCGCCTTGGCTGCACCACCTGTGCCCAGTACCAATGCCTGCTTGTGATGCGGCTTAAGTAATGGAACAAAGGATTTTTCAAAACCAATAATATCTGTATTGTAAGCAGTAAGCAGGCCTTTCTGTATTTTGATGCAGTTGGCGGCACCAATTTGCTGCACTTCATCAGATTGTGCCTGCACAAAGGGCAATACTTTTTCTTTATAGGGTATGGTTACTGCCATGCCTTTTAAAGCCGGATAAGCAGCCATCAGTGCTGGAAATTCATCAATAGATGCAATGGGAAACAGCTCAAAACTGCAATCGCTCAACCCTTCCCGTTCAAATTTTTCTAAAAAAAACTGTTTGGAAAATGAATGCCCAAGCGGATACCCGATTAAACCGTATAGTTTTTTTGCACCCATCAGCAGGCCGTTAGATTATTTGTCTAAATATAAATCGAATGTATCACCCCGCAGGCCAATGCGCATTGCCTCAAGGGCTATCACTTCAGCCGGGGCAATATTGCCCAGGTTTACATTACAGCCTATCAACTCCAGAAAGTACAGTTGCTGTGGTTTTTGAGGTGCTTCCCACAAAATTTTATCCTCGGGTATCTGCGTTAATATTTCCTGCACAAGCCCTTCCCTCACTTCGCCACTGCCACGGTAAATGCCCACATTACCCGCTTCTCTTGCTTCTGCAATTACATAAGTGCTTCCGGCTTCCAGTTCGGCGCGCATCAGTTCAATCCATTTCTACGGGGGTATAATGTG
>JANMDL010000766.1:0-4915 GCA_031376295.1 Chitinophagales bacterium | reverse complement strand
ATCGCCCCGAGTGATAAGCTCAATATTGCCGCCATTGGTGTAGGTGGTAAGGGTGAGAGCGATTTAACGGAGTTTGCCAAAAGCCCCCGGGTAAATATTGTGGCGCTTTGCGATGTGGACGACCGGCAGGCTATAAAATCAAGGGAAAATTTTCCAAAGGCTGCTTATTACAAAGATTTCAGAGAGATGCTGCAAAAGGAAAAGAACAATATTGATGCAGTGTCCATCTCCACGCCCGACCATACCCATGCAGTGGCTGCTATGATGGCCATGCAAATGGGCAAGCATGTGTATGTGCAAAAGCCGCTCACCCATTCGGTGTACGAAGCCCGGATGCTGACTGAAGCAGCGGCCAAATACAAAGTAGTAACGCAAATGGGCAACCAGGGAGCCAGTAGCGATGATGTGCGCAGGATGCAGGAATGGTACAATGCAGGTACAATTGGCAGGGCGCATACCATCCGGGTTTGGACTAATCGCCCCGTGTGGCCGCAGGGTTTTGGTAAGCCCAAAACAGTGGCACCAGTACCAGCAGGGTTGGACTGGGATCTATGGCTGGGCCCGGCGCCATGGGAAGATTACAAGGATGGTTACACTCCCTTTAACTGGCGTGGTTACTGGAGCTATGGCACCGGTGCCATGGGCGATATGGGCTGCCACCTGATTGACCCGGCTTTTAAAACTGTGGGTCTCGGCTATCCCTCAGAAGTGGAGTGCAGCGTGGCTGCCGTGTATGAAAAAATGTGGACGGCTTCCAACTATCCTGATAGCTGCCCGGTGGCTTCCACGGTTATTTTAAAATTTCCCGGCAAAAAAGGTAAGCAGGATATTGAACTGCACTGGACGGATGGCGGCATACGCCCCGAGAGGCCGGATGAATTATTGCCCAACGAAGTGATGGGTGATGCAGATGGCAGTGGCGGCGTAATTATTGAAGGTACTAAGGGCAAGATGATGTGCGGTACTTATGGGTCTAACCCGCAATTGCTGCCCACCAGCCGCATGCAACAGGTAAAGGTAAAGCAAACGCTTGCCCGTGTACCTGAGGGGCATTATGTGCAATGGGTAAATGCCTGTATCGCCGGGTATGGTAACAACAAACTCAGTTCCTCTTTTGATTATGCAGGCCCGCTTACCGAAGCGATACTGATGGGTAATATTGCCCTGAGAAGCTGGGCACTGCAAAATGAAAAAGGCAACTACATTGGCAGAAAAAAATTAGACTGGGATGCCATTAATATGAAAGTGACCAATTTTGACGAAGCCAACCAATTTGTACAACGGCCATACAGGGATGGGTGGAGTTTGTTTTGATGGTGATTAGGTGGTATGGGTTTATCCGGGCTTTAAGTAACTCACTTTAAAATGGGTTTATGCGCTTTATGGCTACTTGTATAGCAGCGTTTTTATCATTTGCACAAATTTACTCAATATCATACAGCCTTAGCTTATTTTTAGCAATTGTCAGTTCCTGTTGCAGGTCATTAATTTGTTTTAATAAATTGGCAATGGCATCAATGCCTTCAATATTGATATTAAATTCGTAATGAAAACGGATCATTTTTTCAATGTCCCTTAGTTGCTCAAGGGAAAGGTATTGATTGTCTTCCACCACAACTATTTCAATAAGCCCGGCATCATGCAATGCAGTGATAAATGAAACTTCAACATTATGATGTGTGCAGAATTGCGCTGTCAGTATTAAATTACTTGTTTCCATCAATATTCAGTTTTTGTAATTCCTGGAATAATGCTGTTTCTTTTTCTGAAAGATTAACAGGTAATTGAATTTGATAACTGATGTATAAATCACCAAACCCGTTCTCTTTTTTATAAACAGGAAATCCTTTGCCCTTTAGTTTCACTTTTGTTCCGGCCTGTGTTCCGGGGGTAACTTTTAATTTTACTTTTCCGTCAAAAGTGTCTGCCATTATTTCACCGCCAAGCAGGGCAGTATACAGATCCAGTTGAACAGTGGTATATAAATTATTACCCTCTCTTTTAAATTTCGTGTCATTTTCAATAATAAAAGTAATGTACAAATCCCCTGCAGGACCGCCATTGATGCCGGGAGCTCCATGCCCCGCTACTTTTATCACCTGGCCATTTTCAATGCCCGCCGGAAATGTTAAGCGGATGTTTTTGCCATTTACCGTAAGTGTTTGCTGCTGCGTTTTAAAAGCGTCTTTTAAGGTGAGATGCAATTCAGCATTTACGTCACGACCCCTGAATTTTGCCTGGCTGCTGCGCCCACCAGCACTGCTGCCAAACATTGATTCAAAAAAATCAGAAAAGTCGCCGGAGAAATCACCAGAACCCTGCTGGTTGCTGTAGCCGCCTGACTGGTATTGCTGCTGTCCTGCTTTTTCAAAATGTTCAGCATGTTTCCAGTCCTTTCCGTACTTGTCGTATTTTTTTCTTTTTTCGGGATCGCTTAATACCTCATTGGCCTCATTCACTTCCTTGAATTTTTTTTCAGACTCTTTGTTGTTGGGATTTAAGTCAGGATGGTATTTTCTGGCCAGTTTACGGTAAGCGCTTTTTATGTCATTTTCACCCGCCGTTTTGGGTATCCCTAAAATATGATAATAATCTATAAATTCAACCATGTTATTTTAATCCTTCTTGCTTAGGGGGACAAGTTACATTGTTGCATAGGAGAAAATAATGATGTCAGTCAGTAAGGCGAATGATGCTGATGGCTATTTTCAACCCAAATTTTGCTACCGCAAATTTTGCCCTTCTGGCTGACGAAAAATTGGCCTGAAAGCTGATTTTTTTCAGGGTTAACCTGGTGGCGTTTCATTCACAGCAACACGGCAAATATCTTGCCCGATAAAACCCCAAAGGACTTTCATCGGTCCTTCGGGGTTTTTAACACTGACCGCAGCGTAAGTGTTGTAAATGCCGACCATTGCGCCGGTACAGATTTTGCAGTTGGCTGCAAAATCCCGGTTTACTTATCAAATCTGCGAATACCTGGCTTGTCTTCTTTACCATTCTTCGTATAATGATGTCGCTCAAACTGTTACCTGTTATCTGATAACTTTTTACTGCCTCACTCCTTCTTTACCCCAATCAGCGGCACCGCCTGATCCCTTACCAATTGGTTAAATTTAGCCAGGTCATTGCTGAAAATATTTTTCAGTTTATTCAGTTGTGCATCAGCCTGTGCAGAAAGGTCAGTATAAGTTTCCCTTACCTGCTTTGATGGAGCTGCAGCTCCGCTTGCAGCATAATCGTACAGCCCCGAAATTTTATCGTTCAGCCGTATGGGAAAGTTCAATACGTCCTGTCCGCTCTTGGCCTTGGTTTGATACAATGCTTCTTCTATAGATGTTATCTGCTTATTAATACTGTCTGCCTGTTGCTTTATGGCTGGCGGACAATCCTTACCAAGGCGGCCGGTAAAATCATTTAACTGCTTACGTACATCTCTTATATTAAGTATGGCTTTCTGTATTTCAGAAAATTTATCCCTTACGGTTATCAAAAACTTAAACTGGTCATCATAATCCTGTTGTGTGGCTTTATACACCGGGTTGGCTTTTATTTCGCAGGCCACTTCGGCACTGTCTTTACTGGTGCTGAACTTCATGTAATACAGGCCGGGAGGGGCTTTTGGCCCTGGTACTGTTCCCTGCCAAAGTATCATACCTTCAATTTTTTCAGCAGGTGGATACAGCATGTCCCACACAAACTGGTTCATGCCTTTAGCGGCATCGGCTTTGCTTAAGTCGTTGGTTGGTTTGTCGGTGCCGGTACTGAATTTTTTGATGAGTGTTTTATTTTTGTCCATCACGGTAATAGTCAGTGTATCGCCATCTTTAAAATCATTGAGGTAATAACTTATAACCAGGCCATTGTGCGGATTGATGCCTGCATTTTTTGCCTGATCATTTCTTCTGCCACCCACCCTGTATGCTGCATTTACCGGGAACACTTTAAGGTTTTTATCAATGGCACTTCCTTTCGCTGCTTCCTGCACCATCGTTAAATCATCCAGCACCCAAAAGGCACGGCCTTGTGTGGCAATAATCAAATCATTTTCCTTTATCGTCATATCAGTTATGGGTACAATGGGCAGGTTCAGTTGAAAAGGCTTCCAGCTGGCACCATCATTGTAACTTACGTACATGCCAAACTCTGTACCTGCATACAATAAGCCGGGTTGCTTTTTATCAGCCCGCATACACCTGGTAAAATGGGTGGAAGGTATGCCGTTGGTAATGCGCTTCCAGGTTTTACCATAATCTTCTGTTTTAAAAATATACGGCGCATAATCATCCGTTTTGTATTTAGTGCCTGCAAAATATACTGTTCCTTTTTTGAAAGGATCTGCTTCTGCACTGTTCCACATCATCCACTGCCCGGCTTCTTTTGGGGTAATATTCTCCCAGCTTTTGCCACCATCTTTGCTTACATGTATCAAGCCATCATCACTGCCCGTCCATAGTAAATCTTTTTCGAGTGCACTTTCACATGCAGTAAAAATGGTGCAGTACACTTCCACACCGGTATTGTCTTTAGTGATGGGGCCACCACTTGCTTTCTGCCTGCTCTTATCGTTGGTGGTAAGGTCGCCGCCAAGGGCTGTCCAGGATGCGCCTTCATTTTCAGTGGCAAATAATACATTACCTGCTGCGTATAATTTTTTGGGATTGTGGGGAGAAAAGAAAATAGGGAAGTTCCACTGAAAACGGTACTTCATCACGTCTGCGCCACTGCCCAGCGGATCATCGGGCCACACACTTACTGCACGGTTTTCACCAGTTTTATGATCGTAGCGTGACATATAACCACTGTAGTTACCTCCATACACCACATCAGGGTTCAGCGGGTCGGCTGCCACAAATCCGCTCTCAGCGCCAGCCGTAGGGCTCCAGTGGTCCTGGTTTATTTCTCCATCTTCTGT
>JANMDL010000666.1:0-7726 GCA_031376295.1 Chitinophagales bacterium | reverse complement strand
GCAGCCAATGCATTTATTACTGTAAGTATTTGATTATCAATACAATGCAGCAATTTTGTTATTTTAAATACAGCCTTAATTACTATCGAATTTATTTTTCCAGCTTACAAGCACCCGCAGCCTGTAGGTATTTTCGCCAATTACAATAAATTGCCTGATGTGTACTTTTTCATTCTCCCAGGTATTCATTTGCTGCCACCAGGTAGATTGAATTTCGTTGGTTACAACTGCATCTTGTTTAAAAAAAACTGAAAAACTACTGTCATTTGAAGCAAATTGCTTTTTCAGTAATACCGTATCAGCAGCAGTTCTGTCGAAGCTGTACTCAACCAGGCGTACAATTTTATCGGAAACCGAATAAAAATAGCTTACTTCTACCCTGTTTTTTCCATCAGGTCTGTAATAAACAAGTGGATTGGCCAGGCGGTAACTGGCAGCACCAGGAAAATAATCTTTGGAAACCGTTATGGGAAAGTTGTAGTCAAATTTCTTACCCAGCATCTTTTTCTCCAGTAGCTGAATATTATTATATACGGGTCTTTCCAATTGAAAGGAAGCTATCTGCCCGGAACTGGCAAATACACTGAGTGTTGTAAAAAGGAGAAAAAACAGATTTTTCATTTTTTTTAAGTAAATTCAGGATAATAACAACCAGGATTTTATTAGAGTGTAAAGTTACAACATTAGAATGGTTGTAATGTTCATTTCAGTGCAATTAACATAGATATAATTTTGTGCTATGCCAAATTAGCTTTCAAGGCTGAACAACCCGTCAACAAACTGCTTTTTATCAAATACCAGCAGGTCCTCCGCTTTTTCGCCTACACCAATAAACTTTACAGGAATTTTAAACTGGCTGGCAATGGCAAGCACCACCCCTCCTTTTGCCGTTCCGTCGAGTTTTGTAATGGCAAGGGCTGTTACATCGGTAGCTGCGGTAAAATGCTTAGCCTGCTCCAGGGCATTTTGCCCGGTACTTCCATCCAGCACCAGTAGTACTTCATGCGGGGCATCCGGCACTACTTTTTGCATCACCCGCTTTATTTTGGTTAACTCCTCCATCAGGTGTATTTTATTGTGCAATCTGCCCGCCGTATCAATAATAATCACATCCACCTCCTTAGCAAGGCCGCTATTCACGGTGTCGAATGCGACTGATGCAGGATCGCTGCCCATTTCTTTTTTTACAATAGCCACACCGGTTCTTTCGCTCCAAATGGTTAACTGGTCAACCGCTGCTGCCCTGAAAGTATCTGCCGCACCAAGCAATACCGATTTGCCTGCCCTTTTGAAATTATAGGCCAATTTACCAATGGTGGTGGTTTTGCCCACGCCGTTTACCCCTACAACCAGTATAATGTGGGGCTTATGCCCGGATGGCAACGCATAATTTTCATAAGCACTGTCCTGAGGTGCATCCACCAATATTGCCACCACTTCTTCTTTCAGGATACGATTCAATTCACCAGTACCAACATATTTATCCCTGCTAACCCTTTTTTCAATCTGGCTGATGATTTTTACAGTTGTTTCAATACCCACATCTGCACTAACCAATGCTTCCTCAAGGCTGTCAAGCACTTCTTCATCTACTGTACTTTTACCGGCTATGGCCCTGGTTATTTTGCCAAAGAAGCCTTCCCTCGTTTTCTGCAGACCCTGGTCAAGCGACTCCTGCTGCTGTTTTTTGCCAAAAAGTTTATTAAAAAGTCCCATATATGGTTATTATTACCCTGAAAAATATTTTTTGCCAATACCGGTTAAAACAAAGAAAGCCATCCCGCTTAAACCGGAACAGCTTTATTAAAAAAATTTCTCATGCCTCGTATTATTGGCCTAAATGCTCTTTAATCTTGTCTTTGTGAACGATTGCTTCCTTAAAGGTGTAAGCACCAGATTTGGCGCTGCGCACAGTGCGTATAACTTTTGTCCAGTTTTTAGCTTCTGATGCTGCCTTTTGGTCTTTGGTTTTTATCGCCGTTTTAGCTGCCTTTGCCATTGTTAATTAATTTGATAATGTGATAATATTATAATTTGCTGATGTGATACTAACCAGCTAATCAGCTAATCAGCACATTGGCTCATTATTTAATTTCTTTATGTACCGTTACTTTTTTCAGTATCGGGTTGTACTTTTTAAGTTCCATCCTTTCTGGTGTATTCTTTTTGTTCTTATTAGATATATAACGGCTGGTTCCGGGCTTTCCGCTCGTTTTATGCTCGGTACACTCTAATATAACCTGAACCCTGTTTCCTTTCTTTGCCATTGTAGTATTATTTTACAGTGATTATATTTTTTCTCCGGCGGCACGCAGTTTTTTTACAACTGACAATAAACCATTCTTATTGATTGTCCTGA
Organism: Chitinophagales bacterium; assembly: GCA_031376295.1. Lineage (GTDB taxonomy): Bacteria > Bacteroidota > Bacteroidia > Chitinophagales > Chitinophagaceae > Ferruginibacter. The sequence goes on along the minus strand of JANMDL010000666.1, from coordinate 5,367 downwards.
TAGCCTCTGAGGATACTTTTAAAGTAATCCATTTATCTTCTTCCGCCAGGAAATAGCGCTTCGTTTGCAGATTCGGTAAGAACCTGCGCTTTGTCTTAATATTTGAGTGAGAAACTTTATTACCCGTGATAGGTTTCTTTCCCGTTACCTGACATACTCTTGCCATTGTACTGATTTTTTTGGAGTGCAAAGGTAGGGAAAGCAGTTGAATATCAGCTATCAAAACCGGATTATTTTATTAAGGTATGTGTACAAACTATGCCAAAGTAGTAATATTCAGCTTTTTTTTACACATTTCATCCAAAATATGCCAAAATTTCTGGGCATGATACCATAAATTGAAAAAAAAGACCCAGCCAGTACTTTGGTTTTATTTTGCAGCAGCGCCAAACAGTATTAATTTTACTGATCAGATTCATTTAACACAAATTCAACAATGGCATCTCACCACATTTCTTCCAAAAATACAGACGGCCTGGCTTTCAGCACCTCATTGAACGGGCATACCATTATTACAGATACTGATACAGAAGGCGGTGGGCAAAACAGCGGGTTTCGCCCCAAAAGACTGATGTTGGCAGCACTTACAGGCTGCACTGGTATTGATGTGGTTAGCATCCTAAAAAAGATGAAAGTAACTTACAGCGACCTTAGTATTGATGTGGATGCTGACCTTACCGATGAGGATGCAGCTACTTACCACACCGTAAAACTTACTTATACCATTAAAGTGGCCCAAACCGACCAGGCAAAAGTTGAAAAAGCTGTAGCCCTGTCTATGGATAAATATTGTGGCGTATCGGCCATGTTTCAAAAATTCTCCCATTTGAGCAGGGAAATTGTTTTTCTGTAAAAGTAAGCAGCCAGTTAATTTTTAATTCATTCAAACACCCCCAGCTTATTAAAAAAACCGTGATTTACTACTGCTCCCAACCCATTACAGCAATAAATGTACAGCACCTCAAAAGATCATCGCAACAAAGAAATAAACCTAAGCAACAGCCGCAACCCTGTTATGAAAAGTATACTCATGAGGGAGAGCAAGACCCGCCAGGCAATATCGCATTTTTGGGTAGCCAGCCTTTACTATAAAAGATAGAAGCGTGCAGCTTCGCTGCAAAAATTATAATAACAGGACCGCCCTTTCAGCGGCAGCCCCGTTAAAAATTCATCTGTATTGATTTATTAATACCCATAAGCCTGCGCCACCATTGGGTAATAGGTAGTTGAATGGTGCTGCTGCCCGGCCTCTGCTGCCCACGACAGGTTATTGGCAAAACTGCCGCTGATGGCATAACCCGTTTGTGGCTGTGCATAGCCAATACTTGTTTGCAAGCTATCTGCAAAAAGCCCCGTAATAAGTATCAATTCAGCAGTAGTCCAGCTAAGCGGAGGGTTTTCGTTTAAATAAGCATCCCTTACCGAAAGTTCTGATTCAAAGAAAAAGGGTGCCAGGTCGAGTGTGTTTTGAATGCGCCATAAAAAGGTTTGCGCATTGCTGCTGAGCGAATTAAAGTATTTGTTGAAAGTAGTACCGCCCGCAGTAAGTCCGGCAAACGACCACAAGGCCATATTGGTATTGGCTGCGCCATTAAATAAGGCCGCATTAAGGTAAGCATACAGTACAGGCGTAAGCGTGCCGCCCAGGCTATGGCCCGTAACGTATATGTATGCACCGGGGGTAGCAGTGATTACTCCCTGCAAAAAACTAAGTGCAGATACACCTGTTGCGGGGTCGGCAAGGGCCAGCAGGTTACTGATGCCGTTAAATGCCGCAGTAGAAATAATTACATCATCAGGCATGCCCGCAGCAGCAGGAATACCAGGCAGTGTATTTAACTGCGCCACTGTACCCACACTGAAATCCTCATATATCCAGCTGTAAACACTCAGGGGATTGGTACCACGTATTACCACGAAATATTCATCCGAACCGGTAACCTGTGCAATGTACATCAGACTGTCGGTATTAAAACCGGAGGCTGGTGAAAAGGCCGGACCCCACACCACCTGTGTACCCAGCGGCGTAAAGGGGTTGGCATTGGGCTGATTGGCCGCCGCCACTGCGGCAACAATAGCTTTGCCGGACACTATATCGTAAGAACTAAGGTAAGACAGCACACATAAGGCAGATGCCGTTACCGGATAGGCATTGTAATTACTGTTGTTTGCTACATTCATAATTGTTATTTTTAGTTAATGCCTTTTACAGGCGATAAGGTTTATTAATGATGTAAATATCAGGTGAGCCAGCAATTTATTTACCCGTATTTAAGCGGTATTTTATAAACAGGTACTAATACGTGGAAACAATTTGCTGATGTGCTGATGTGCCAATGGGCAAAAAAAGCGAATGTGATAATATGAAACCCCAGACATTTGCATATTTTCATAACTCGTCCCGCTAAACGGGATTACACAATTTTCACATTTTCCAATTTGTCCATTGGTCAATTTTCCTATTTTTCCATTTGCACATTTTCAAATTATCACATTTGCATATTTGCATGTTACTTCATCAAATCAAGCACTTTCCACATCTTTTCCCTCACTGTACCGGGGCTGCCATCGAAATTATTCACCATAAAGCAAAAAGTATAGGTCGCACCGCTTTTGCTTTTTAGATACCCGGTGTACGATCTTACCCCGTTGATATAACCATCCTTCATAGTAATGCCATTCATCAGCGGTAATGCATTGTAAAAAGAAGGGAACCAATCACGGCCCCTTGCATACTGCATTATGGTTACCAATGCCTTTGCCGTAACCCGGTTTTGTGGCGATAGACCGCTGCCATCTGTTACTTTTAATGCTGCCTTTGCAATACCCCTTGCCTGCCAAAACCTGCTTACCAGTGCCATTCCACTATCGGTACTGCCAGGTTTTTTCTGCTGCACTGCCATTGTTTTAACCAAAGCTTCACCATACAGGTTTACACTTTTTTTAAGAAACCAGTAGTTGATGCTGTCTAATGCTGGTGAGCTAATAGTAAGCAGGGGCTGCAAAGTAAACTGCATCGTTTTTTGCTCCACAATGGGTCCATAAAAGGAACCTGACATTTGCTTCACCTGTATGCCTGCTGTTGCCAGTTTATTTACCAGTATCTCTGCCAGCAGGTGCGCTGCATCTGGTATGGAACCAGATATGGTGAAATTATTTTCTCCCCCCGGGATAGTGCCTCTCACAAAACCATTGCCGGTATAAGGTGCAGTATAAATGTAAGCATTGTCGCCACTACCCTTTCCACCTGCAGTCAGCTCATTTGTAAGCGCCAGCGACTCCAGCTCTACCGGGTTTATAGATTTTACTTTTACGGAGCTGCCAACGGTATTGCCCGATTGCAGCACCAGGTCAAACTGGTTTTCCCGCCAGTTAAGACCCTGGGCCCCGGCGCCGTAATAGTTGCCAATGTCCTGCCATATCCAGCCGTCGGGTATGCTGGCACTGGTAAAAATGCGCTCATCAGTAAATACACTGCCTTCAATACCTGTAATGCCCTTTGCCTTTACAGCAGCCATCCATTTATCAAGCAACAGATTTTCTTTGGTATTGCCATACCGCCAACTGCCCAGTGTGGGGTCTCCGCTGCCCAACAGTACAAGGTTGCCATTCAGCAGCCCGTTTTTAATTTCCCCGCTATAGCCAAGTATTGTCTTGTATTGAAACCCCTTACCCAAAATATCAAAAGCGGTAACGCTGGTCACCACTTTCTGGCAACTGGCAGGTGCCATACCGGTATTGGCATTTTTTTCATATACTAATTGCCCCGATTGGCTGTTGATTACATACATGCTTAATGTACCATATTTAAACTGTTCATCCAGTTCTAATTTTTTTATGGCGCTGCCTAGTTGTACAGCAATATCCTGTGCCGTGCAAAAACTGCACAACATCAAACCAAATAATAAAAATTTTGTTCTCATGTCTGAATTATCTTGCATAAAAATAAAGAAATAAATATGGTTAATACTTCCATCATCACCATTGGCGACGAATTACTGATTGGACAGGTGATAGATACCAACAGTGCATGGATGGCACAGGAGCTGAATAAGGCGGGCATAACTGTTAAACGCCGGGTGGCTGTGGGCGATAATTGGGAGGAGATATGGAAGACGCTGGATGATGAAAGTAAAATAGCTCCCATCATACTAATAACAGGCGGACTGGGACCTACTGCAGATGATATTACCAAACCATTGCTGTGCAAATATTTTAAAGGCAATATGGTGATGGATGAAGGTGTAAAGCAACATGTGATTGACATTTTCACCCGCCTCAACCGCCCCATTATTGACCGCAACCTGAAGCAGGCCGAAGTACCCGATGTGTGTACAGTGATACCTAACAAAAGAGGCACGGCCCCGGGTATGTGGTTCGAAAAAGAAGGCTGCATTTTTGTAAGCATGCCCGGTGTACCTTTTGAAATGAAGGGTATGATGACAGACGATGTAATACCGATGCTGGGCAAAAGGTTTACCCTGCCGCATATTGTACACTGTACCTTGCTTACTGCCGGTGTGGGCGAATCTTTTTTGGCAGAAATGCTGGTTGAGTATGAAGCTGCCCTGCCGCCGCACATTAAAATGGCCTATCTGCCCAATTATGGTATGGTAAGGCTGCGGCTTTCGGCCACCGGCTACAATGCAGCAACCACTGATCAGGAAGTAACGCAGCAGTTTGAGGCCCTGCAGGCGATTGTAAAAGAATACATGGTTACCAACCGGGATGAACCCATGGAAAAAGTAGTGGCCAATTTGTTGTTGCAGCAAAATAAAACCATGTGTACGGCAGAAAGCTGCACTGGTGGCTATATGGCTCATCTTATTACCAGCATGGCGGGTTCATCAGCATACTATAACGGCTCGGTTATAAGCTACAGTAACACGGTAAAGCAGGATTTGCTGGAGGTACAGCAAGATACTTTACTAACTGAAGGAGCCGTAAGTGAAGCAACGGTAAAACAGATGGTAACAGGCGCATTACAAACATTAAAGACCGATTACGCATTGGCTGTTTCGGGCATTATGGGGCCGGATGGTGGCTCGGACGAAAAACCGGTTGGCACAGTTTGGATAGCTGCGGGCAATGCAAACCGCACTGTCACGCAAAAAGTGGTCTTTAAGTTCGACAGGTTGCGGAACATACAACTCACTTCCACCGCTGCTTTTAACCTGTTGCGCAAACTGATACTGGAACAATAAGGGGCAAAGGTTGCAGAATGGCGAAAAATTGAGTGAAGCCCCATGGGTGCATTTCAAATTGTCGCATTTAGGCCGCCAGCTTAAAATTGGTCTTAGTCAGCCCTATAATTTTATCCCAGTCATTATTTTTCCTGACCACTCTAAGATTTAGCATATGCTGTGC
>JANMDL010000735.1:0-2394 GCA_031376295.1 Chitinophagales bacterium | reverse complement strand
GTACACATTCATGTGATTGGCCGTAATAAAAGTGGGAGACGCTGCTCTACCCTGGTAAGCCAGTACCTGGTCGCCATTGGTAGAAAGCAATAATGCTGTTCCCGTAACCGTACCCGGATTGCCTGCTCCTGCCAGTGTTGGCGTAAGACCCACAATCTTTACTTCGGTACCGGCATTCAGCGCAGTAGCTGCCGTCCAGGTAACCGTGGTTTCTCCGGTACGGAACACATTGGTACTCAACCAGCCATTGTCGGTAAAGTTGATGGCCGTATTGGCAGTAATATTCCTCAGCAAAACAAACGAAAACTCATCTGTTGTGGCGCTGGCACCAAAACCCTGGTAACCTGTAATGGCAATATCCCCTGCCACCAATGTGGTTTGGGCCTTGCCATAACTGGCAGATAGTGCAAGCAGGAAAACTAAAAAAAATTTCTGTGCGGTTGTACAGAATCGGTTCATATAAATAGTATTAGGTTTATACAAAAAAAACAAAATTATTCATTAAAATAGGGTAACAACCCCGTAGAAATACCTGATTTTCAAAAACAAGCAAATTAAGTAAGCATGAGATGATATCAGCACTGTTTACTTAATAACTGGTGCAAATCATGTTGTTTACTGTGTAAATAGTTACCCATAATGCAAGCCAGTACTGGCTTGGGTACAAATACAAACTTATGCAATGGGGAATCTGAAAAATGAGAATAGCAGGCAAGCTGCCCGATTTTAGAAAAAGTCATGGTTTACTATAGTTAAGGTTTTGGTAAGAACCGCATAGCAGTTCTGGAACAAATATATTGCTTTTTTTATTAATCCCTAATTAATGCAGGATGAATTTTCTCTTTTATGCTGTTTTTAAAATTATTTCAGGGCGGGTAATATATGGTGATGCACTATAACGCCAATGCTGGGCTGTAAAGATAACATTGCAGCCAGAACTGACTCTGCAAATGTGAGTTAAATTAAGCCAGTGTTAAACCAGGATGTTGGAGTTGGTTGCAACATCTGCGCCGGCTTTGCCGGTAAGTGTAAAAAAAGACCATGAGCCGTACTGTTGCCATAAAAGGCAACATTCGGTTGAGAGCCGATAACTGTATCTATGCTGATAATTGCCCCGGCCAGTCCTCACCCGGCAGATACGATGCAGCCTGTACCCCATCCTACCTGCAGGCATTTTATTTTTTCTGCTATTGCTTCAGCCAATCGCCGATACCATAAGGGTCGGGATGAACTACGGAAACATGCTCATGCCGGATTTTAAAAACACCTTCATGCTTACATAATACGAAGGAAGACCGGAATACATTCTCAAATTCTTTATCCACTACTTTTACTTTCAACCTGATTATACCTGCTACCCAGGCCATTGTGTCTGCTTCTTCTGCAAATGGCCCTTCTATCCACTCAATGTGGAGAAGTTGTAATGATGATGCACAAAAATCCGTCCACCCTTTTTTTATTTTTTCATACCCAATAGTGGTCAACCGTGGCCCTTCCAGCACAACATAGGTTTGTTCTGACGGAAAATATTTTGCGCAGATGCCATCAATGTCTTTATTGATGATTACTTTATAATGCTCATTAACTGTTTGAATTGCTGCATTCATTTTACTGTTTTATTTTAGTGCCGCAGATTTACATGTCATTAATCTCATCAGCAATCTGCTGCATGGGTGTATTGTTTTCTGGATGAGCTGCTGCATCCAGCTCCTGCTGCACAATACGTAAAATTCTTGCAGCATACCTGGCATGCCATAGCTGCCGCTCTTCTGCCTGCTCATCAGTTGGCACAAAGGCTTCTATTTCGCTTTGCCTGAGAATCCCTTTAGCTTCCAGCAAACGTTCAACCGTATCCATCCGTTCATGCACCACAGCTACTTCTGTTGCAATGGCCATGGCAATATTCATTACCCGTTCTGTTTCGCTGCTGCTGAAAAAGTAAGGACGCCCGCCTTTGCTTTTATCGCCAGCCATTAAAACATCATTCACCCCGGAAGCATCAATAGCTTCGTCATTCATTTGTCCGCCAGCATGGCTGCTGCTTAATTCTGTTTGATTGCTCATGATTTTTGTATTTACATTATCAAATCAGCACTTCAGCTAATTGGATAATTATTTCTTCCACCCGCCAAATACGTTCCATACCGGGCTGCGTCCATAATCTTCCGTTACTTTACCGTCGGTCTTTTTCTTATCCAGATCGTTTACCGCTTTTACACCCACCTGCATAAAATCTTCTTTTGCCACACCAGCTTCCTCCATTAAATCAACCGGCTGCAAATCATGCATGTGCCCCCAGTAAGGTTCTGCATTATAATAGGCATCCCAGTCACGCATAAACTGTTCGTAAAAACTCATCTCTGGTGTGTATTGCGGTTGCTCAATATGCAAATT
>JANMDL010000080.1:0-1613 GCA_031376295.1 Chitinophagales bacterium | reverse complement strand
GCCAGACTGAGCAAAAAGTGAAATGGTTGCTGTAAGCGTAAATAAGGCTGCAATAATTTTTTTCATAACTGTATGTTTTAATACCACAAATTTGTTTTGTTTTAAAAAAGAAACCTATCCCTTAAAAACAGGAGATTTTATAAAAACAAAAAATCATGGAAAAAGGGGAGCTGCTTTTGAAAAGCTGTTTGTTTAATTTGTAAGATGGAAGTAAAAAGATTATTTTACTGTATGAAAAAGATTATACTGCTTATAGCCTGTGTAATTCCGCTTAGCGTTTTTGCACAAAAAAATATTTTTGACAGTATCCGCAATCTTATAAAAATAGAAAAAAACGATTCTGAAAGAGTACGCCTGCTGGTACAGTTGGGTAATAAAATAAAACAGACAGACACCACCGAAAGCTGGCGTTGCTACAAAGCTATTGACTCCATTGCCAAGGCAACCGGTAATGAATACTTTGCCGGGCAGGGCTTTTTTTTAAAGGGTACCCTGATGATCAGTACACAGAATTTTGCAGCACTTGCTGTGCTTGAAAAAGCAGTACAATCATTTTCAAAATTTCCCGGCAATAAAAGAATACAGCTTTCTTTAGGCGCTGCTTTAATTAATACCGGGCTGGTTCATTTTCGTAACAACGATTATGCAACGGCTGTAGATTATTTTTTACAGGCAGAGCAAATATATCTTAAGTTCAATCCTGTAAGTGCCGATCTGGCGCCTTTATACAGTAATATGTCTATGGCCTATTCCAGTTTAAACAAACCCGAAGAAGGACTTTTGGCAAGTAAAAAAGGGATTGATTTTGCAAGAAAAACCAACGACAAGCAGATGCTTGCCAACGCACTTTTTACTTATGGTGGTAATCTTGTGGCAGCTAAAAAAGGTAATTCGGGATTAGCGGTGCTTGACTCTGCAAAACAACTGGGTAAGGAAATGAATAACAGCAATGTAGTTTACATGAGCGATTTTATGAAGGCCATGTATTACTATAATAACAAGCTGTACCAGGAAGCTATAGACAACTACACAGTATGTTTACAGGCTGCTAGGGCTAACAATTTTGCAATTGGTATTGGAAGTAATTTTATAAATATAGCAGCCTGCGAAGCAGAATTAAAAAGATATGCACTGGCAGCTGCTCACCTGGATTCTTCTGCAAAATACCTGGATTATTCGGAACCATCGGAAGCAAAACAGCAATATTTTGAAAACTATGCCCAGGCCTACAGGGGAATGGGGCAATATGATAAAGCATTTGCTTTTAAAGATTCTGCAACAGCCATGAAGGATTCGCTTTACCAGAAAGATAATTTACGGCAAATGGAATTCAGGCAGGCAAGATATAATTACGATGCAAAGCAACAGGAAGTAGACAGGCTGGAAACAGCAGGGAAGATTCAGCAATTGCAGCTAGCCCGGAAAAATACTTTAAACTATGTATTGGCCGGAAGTGCATTGGCACTTATTATTATTTCTTTATTAGGGTACAGAAATTACCGCAGCAAACAAAAATTACAGCAGCAACGTATTGCCGAACTGGAAACCCAACAGCAATTAACAGCAACTGAAGCAGTACTTAAAGGCGAAGAACAGGAAAGAACAAGGTTGGC
>JANMDL010000724.1:0-4251 GCA_031376295.1 Chitinophagales bacterium | reverse complement strand
AGTTGATAAGTTGATAAGTTCAAGGTTGGGAAGTTCAAGGTTGAAAGGTGATGGAGTTATGGGTTATGCGTGTGGCCAATCGCTCTGCGCTCATCATTCAACACAGTTGGAAAGTACAAAGTTGTTACCTGCGCCCATCTCCCAACGCCCAACGTTCATCGCCCAACGCCCATTGCCTGTCCACTGTCCACTGTCAACTGTTTTAACTTTTCATGCACCGCCAGCACCTGTGGTATTACCAATTGCTGTTCATCATTTATTATGGTAAAATCGCAGAGCTTCATTTTAATGCTGTCGCTTACCTGTTTGCTCATACGGGCCTTAACCTGCTCCTTTGTGCTGCCATCACGCTGCATGGCCCGCTGCATGCGCAGGGCCGCTGGTGCAAATACACCTATCACATAATCCAGCCCCTGCTGTGAACCGCTTTCAAATATAAGGGCCGCTTCTTTTAATGTGTATGGTGCAGCCTGCTGCTGCATCCAGGTGGCAGCATCTTTAATGGTAGCCGGGTGCACAAGGGCATTGAGTTGTGACAGTTTGGCTTCATCATTAAAAACCAGGGCAGCCAGTTTACTGCGGTTGAGCTTACAGTCAGTGTACATATCAGCACCAAAGGCTGCCGACAGTGCTTCTCTCAATACCACATCTTCATTCATCAGTTGCTTTGCCCTTGCATCTGCATCGTACACAGGTATGCCCAGCACCTGAAATATGCGGGCAACGGTGCTTTTGCCGCTGCCAATACCGCCTGTAATACCAATTTTAAGCATGAACGTATTTGTGTGTTCAAAGTAAATAAAAAACCGGATGCATTGCTGCAACCGGCATATTAAATTTTTAACAGCAGCGATTATTTAGCTGTTTCAGTAGCTGCAGGTTTGTTGGCTGCTACAGTCCACTCCATACTGATGGAGCTTTTTTCGATTTTAATATAGCTTCCTGGTGATACTTCCAGCATCAGGGTGCCATCGTCATTCACTTTATTGATGGTGCCATGTATGCCTGCAATCGTTACAATTTTATCACCTTTCTTCATGTCGTTTACAAAACTCTTTTGCTGTTTTGCTTTTTTTGCCTGCGGACGTATCATGAAAAAATAAAAAATCAGGATCATCGGCAGCAGAAAGTAAAGCATATTCGGTCCACCTTGCGGGGCGGCTGCCTGCAGAAAAAAAATACTTGGTAGTTGCATGTTTATGTTATTTATTGTTTTTTGTTTATTCTTTACTGGCAGTTACTTCGCCCTTTAAAGTGAGGGGAGGGAAGCCAGGTGGCAGTACATTGCTGGTAACCGTGATTGATTTATGATTCGGCCCCACTTTACCCTTGCTGTTAAATACTGCCTTAATAAATCCGATTTCTCCGGGTTTAATGGGCTGCTCGGGCTTTTCCGGTACAGTGCAGCCACAACTGGCTGTTGCGCTGATAATTACCAGCGGGTTTTTTCCTGTATTTTTAAAACGGAAACTGAATTCAGTTTTTTCGCCTTCCTTGATGGTACCAAAATCAAACACTGAATCAATTAGCTGTACAGTAGTGCTGTCTTTGATTACAGTTTCGGTGGGTGGTTTATTATCACCCATGTTAATATTTCCGTTTTTATCATTCTTCCTGTCCTGGCAACTAACCAGGGTAGCGGCCAGCAGAATTAAGTATCCCAGTTTTTTCATGACTTATTTTTTAACAAAGTTACCAGATTATAATGTACTGTTTTTAAAAGTTTTTTTATGTATTTTATTTTGTTCTGTAAATTCTTTCAGGGCATTATCCAGTATGCCGTTTACAAACTGCCCGCTTTGAGGTGTGCTGTAATCCTTAGCCAGGTCAATATACTCATTTATGGTAACCCTGGTGGGAATGGTTTCAAAATACAGGAATTCGCAAATGCCCATCCGCATCACTATCATATCTAATGTGGCAATGCGTTCAGAATCCCAATTTTTCAGCTTGGGTTTTATGATTTCCATGCAATAATCCTTTTTTTCAATGGCCGTTTCCAGCAGGTTTTTTGCAAAGTCCCATTTTTCCTTTGTTACAAACTCAGTAAGATTATGACTTGCCGGTTTCTGCAAAAAATTAAGCACCAGTACATCCATCATTTCGGCATCATCATCCCAGTGAATAAAATGCTCTTCAATATGGCTGATAAAATCTTCGTTGGGCAGCATCAGGGCTGTAAAGATAAATTCAATCATCAGCCTTTCCTGTTTTGTATCACGGGATGCAATACCTATGTATTCAATATATTCTTCACTTGCCGTAAGGGCTGTGTATATTTTTTTTACCAGGTCATTATTGTCTGTAAGTTCAGGCTTTGTTTCGGCTACAGCGGCAATATAGCCGGGGTTTTGGAGTATCTTCCACAGCAACTCATTTCCTGCTATTTTGGTGTTAATGTCAAGGTCGCTGGCGGTGGGCAGGTGCTTGGCCGCTTTGTTCCGGGCATCCTTTTCTGCATACCGGGCTACTTCGGTTAAAAAGTACACTAAGTAAACAAATAACTGCCTGCTCTGATCTATGCCTTTTTTGAGGATGGTACCTGCTTCGCCCGGCCTGGCTTCGTTACCCATTCTTTCAATGGTATATAAAGCCTGCATTACTTTCACCCGTATATTTCTTCTGCTTATCATCCGTAAAGAACTGTTTAATTAAACGGGGGCAAAACTACGCCTTTTGGCCATGCTGCCCAAATGTAACCATGCTGTCCCCTATAAATCTAGCGGTGCCGGTTGTTAAGCTGACTGAAAATTTGGCAGCAGGCAGGTGTATTCAGCCATTTCGGGAGGATAAATCTGCACATATTTCAATAAAGCAGCAAAAATGTCCCGAAAAATTAAGTGGCACATTATTAGCTAAAGGATGTTCACCAATTTATAAACATTTTAAAACTATACTGAATATGGCTAAAAAAGCAAGTATTACCCCATTGCACGACAGGGTAATTGTAAAAGCAGCAGCTGCGGAAGTAAAAACAAAAGGCGGCATCATTATACCGGATACTGCAAAGGAAAAACCGCAGCGTGGTACGGTGATAGCTGCTGGTCCTGGTAAAAAAGACGAGCCAATGGCAGTGAAGCCCGGCGATACAGTTCTTTATGGCAAATATGCCGGCACAGAGATTAACATCGAAGGAGAAGAGCTTTTGATAATGAGGGAGAGTGATATTTTAGCGATTGTTTAATTAGCTGATATACTAATGTGCTGATTAGCTGATTTGATAATTAGCTGATTAAAAGCCGGGAACTTACTTAAAAAAATAATTTACTTAACTGTGGATAATAAGCACATCAGCATATTATCACATCATCAAATCAATTTATTATGGCAAAAATGATATTCTTCGATATCGAAGCAAGGAATAAGATGAAAAAAGGCGTGGACACATTGGCCAACGCCGTAAAAGTAACATTGGGCCCCAAAGGCCGCAATGTAGTTATTGAAAAGAAATTTGGCGCACCGCAGGTAACCAAGGATGGTGTAACTGTTGCCAAAGAAATTGAACTGGAAGATCCTATTGAAAACATGGGTGCACAAATGGTGAAGGAAGTAGCCAGCAAAACTGCGGATATTGCAGGTGATGGTACTACTACAGCTACTGTGCTGGCACAAAGCATCATCAGCGAAGGACTGAAGATGGTGGCTGCAGGTGCAAACCCAATGGATTTGAAGCGTGGTATTGACAAAGCTGTTAGCTTAGTTGTTGCCAGCCTGAAAGAGCAAAGCCAGACTGTTGGAAACGACAGCAAAAAAATACAGCAGGTAGCTACTATTTCTGCTAACAATGATGAAACAATTGGTAAACTGATTGCTGAGGCATTTGGCAAAGTTGGTAAAGAAGGTGTTATCACTGTTGAAGAAGCAAAAGGTACCGATACTACTGTTGATATTGTAGAAGGTATGCAGTTTGATCGTGGTTATATCAGCCCTTATTTTGTTACCAACAGCGAAAAAATGCAGGCTGAGCTGCAGAATCCTTACATATTAATTTATGATAAGAAAATTTCTGCCATGAAGGACATTCTGCATATACTGGAAAAAGTAGCGCAAAGTGGCCGTCCGCTGGTGATAATTGCAGAAGACCTTGAAGGGGAAGCACTGGCTACATTAGTGGTGAATAAATTGCGTGGAACCATTAAAGTTGCTGCTGTTAAGGCTCCGGGCTTTGGTGATCGCAGGAAGGAAATGCTTACGGATATTGCTATTCTTACAGCAGGTACAGTTATCAGCGAAGAACAGGGTTACAACCTG
>JANMDL010000710.1:0-23099 GCA_031376295.1 Chitinophagales bacterium | reverse complement strand
GCAAAGGTGGAGCTGGAAGGGGGCACAGCATATGCTAAATCTTAGAGTGGTCAGGAAAAATAATGACTGGGATAAAATTATAGGGCTGACTAAGACCAATTTTAAGCTGGCGGCCTAAATGCGACAATTTGAAATGCACCCTTTGCAGATGCCGTACAATCAATATTTTTGTTATCTTTATCTAAATTATACGAACGGATGTTAACACTTAATACCATACTGGAAGAAATGAAAGAAGTGCCGGTAAACCGACTGGAAGAATTGTACCAGTTTGTACATTCGCTTACGCCCAGGCCTGAAAAAAAGGAGGCTTTGCGCAAAAAAATCCTGTCGTTTGGCGGGGCATTCAGTGATATGGGCAGTAAGGAGTATAAAGGCTTTGTAAAGCATACACAAAAAACAAGAACCAGCCTGTTTGACCGTAAACTAACCCTATTAAACCAGCCATGCTTGACACGGATGTGCTCTCGGAGTTTTTAAGAGGCAACCCAAAAGTAATAGCAAAAGTTGATGAGCAACTGAAGCATTATGGAACTATCAATATAAGCATCATTACTTATTACGAAATACTGAACGGCCTTTTATATAAAGATGCCAAAAAGCAGTTGCAGAAATTCGAAGTTTTTGCCCGGCTGAACAGGATAATTCCGCTTACCCGGCCAATGGCAAGAAAGGCTGCCGAAATTCAGGCGGAACTAAGGAAAAACGGAGCAGAAATAGGGCATACTGATACATTGATTGCAGGAATGGCACTTACAAGCCGCTTACAACTTATCACAAACAATACCGATCATTTCAACCGCATTAAAGGGCTTGATATTGCAAACTGGACAAAGTAAGAAGAAGTAACACCCCCTTAGCATAAAGTTACTTTCCCCCTTGGCAAGGTTACCTTTTCAGCAAACAGCCAGAACTCTAAAGGCAGGGTACGCTGTTGGTCCCCCAATTAGCGCAAGGTTACCCTTCCAATAAGTCGCAGCCATCATGACCCGAATTAAAAATATGCTCCGTGGCGCAAGCCTCAGCTTGTGCCGCTGATAAACTACCTGCCGAAACAGCCAGAATCCTAAAGGCCAGGTACCCCCAATAGTGCAAGGTTATCCTTTCCCGCAAACTACTGCCAGCCTGCAATGAATTAAAAAGCTGCTCCCTGGCGCAATCATTTAGCAGGCAATCTGCTAAATACTGCAAATTTGTTGTTTTAACAGAATACCGTTATTTTGAGTAGTAATGAAACTGCCTGCATATCAATTAAAATCGAGTGAAACATTAACAAGCTACGAGTTTGTAAGTGAAGGAAAAAAGGGATTCATTCAAAAAAGAATCCAGTTCTCTTTAATTAACAAGGACGAAGTGTACAACCTGGCTTTTGGAGATAAAAAACCGGCAACGGGTGACATAGATGATTTGGCAATAAGTGATAACGGGGACCGCGAAAAAGTACTGACGACAATACTAAGTGCCGTGTATGCTTTTACTGAGGAAAAGCCCAACGCCTGGATTTTTGCTGTTGGCAGCACACCGTCAAGAACAAGGCTTTACCAAATAGGCATTGGTAAGTATTACAACGACCTTACGGAAGAGTTTGAAATATTTGGGCAGCTAAACGGAGAATGGGAAACCTTTGAAACGGGGAAAAATTACACCCCTTTTCTTGCAAAACGAAGATAATTGCATAAATTTGTACAGATGAAATCAATAGCTGAATTAAATGCAAGTAAAGTTCCGCTTGTCATAATTGACGGGAAACTTAACGCATTGGACAAAGTTGTTCTGTTCCCTGAAAAGGTAGAACAGGCAAAAAAAATAATCAACAAATCCGGTCTGCCCAAAAAGAAACACTGATCTGACAAGCGTTCCCTACCCAATGACGCAAGGTTATTCTTTTCACAAACTGCCAACTGTCAGCCGAAAGGCTAAACGCCGTTGGTCAAAGACCAGACGGCGGCGAAGAAAAGGCCGACAAATTCTACTAATTGCGGGTAAATCCCTTTCACGACGACCCTTTCCCCACCAGCAAGCTTTCGGACGCTCCCGACGGCCACTTTTTCAAACCTGCAAGCTTTCGGGAGTTCCCGACGGCCGCTTTTTTAAACCTGCAAGCTTTCGGGCGTACCCGACGGCCACTTTTTCAAACCTGGGAGCTTTCGGGAGTTCCCGACGAGCACTTTTTCAAACCTGGAAGCTTTAGGGAGCAGCCTAACATTTCCTTAACATAAATTTTTGTGAAAACATGGGCAACTGTTTTTTTAGTTTCAGATTTTTTTTCAATTTTATTTTTCAAAAAAATATACACTATGATTCAGTCAATTGACATTGCTAAACTCCGCAACCCGGAGTACATCGAGTTCTCCCAGAACTTTTTATCCATTATTGCCCTTAACAATCCGGCAGCGCTTAAAGTACTTGATGAGTACAATGTTTTTGAAGGAGCCGTAAAGGAAATTGAAGGCCTGTTTAAAACTGACCTGGGCAGCAACCTTACCCCGGTTATTGAAGAGCTGGACATCCGCCGTGATACGGCCATTATGGGTATTTTTAAATGTGCCGATGGCTATGCCCACCATTTTAGCCCGGCTAAAAAAGAAGCTGCTGCAGTGCTGCTGAACCAGTTAAAAGTATACGGCACAGCCACCAGTGTAACAAACTCCAACCTGCCTTCCGAAACCACCATGGTAAGAAGCCTGGTAAGCGATTGTACCACCAAGCCGGCGGTAATAGCTGCCATTAAAGAACTTGGTATGGAAGACTGGGTGGCAGAGCTGCAGGCGGCTAATAACCTGCTGGCACAGAATTATGTTGATAGGTCGGTAGAACTGGGTAATAATAACGCTGGCAGCATTAAAGACAAACGGCTGGAAGCCAATACACTGTATTATGCCCTGCGGGACATGCTGCAGGCGCAGGCCACAGTGGCAAAAAATGCAGTACCGTATCCGCAGGTAATCAACTCACTCAATGGCTCAATTGACAGGTACAACCTGATACTTGCAGGCAGAGCCACCACCGCCAATAACGGGGTGCCCCAGGCGGTAACAGCATAAATAAGGGTAAGGGGCAATATACAATACAACCACGGGTAATGATCCGTGTTTTTTTTATGTTTGGCTCTATCTCCCGACTGCTTCCTGCAAAAAGTTTGTACTAAAGCATATACACAGCCGAACACACGGAAGCGATTTATAACGTGTATGCAATGAAGATCAACGGATTTTTTTGCCCCGATTTTCCCGGCTAAATGCTTAAATTTGTTAAAAAGGCAATTATGGAAGTAATGCAAATGCGCCAAAAGCTGCACCAGTTTATTGACAGTATTGAGGACAAGAAAGCAGAAGCCATTTACACCCTGCTCGAAAATGAACTGGATGCTGATTCGTACAGAAAGAAATTAGTGCTGCTGGAAAGGCAAAAATACCTTGCAGGCGAAGGTGCATCGTACAACTGGGAAGAAGTAAAGCAAATGGCCACGCACAAAGAAAAACGCAATGGACTATAAGCTGGAATTCAGGCCACTGGCCACCATAGAAACACTGGAAGCTTATGATTTGGTACGAATTACAGAAAGAAGGGCTTGGCAGCGACTTTCTTGAAGAACTTGACCATTTTATACAACAATTACTGGTTAACCCAAATACGCATTCCTTTTATGAAGCCAATATCCGGCAGGGTAAACTAAACCGCTTTCCGTATGTGGTAGTGTATGAGGTGTTTGACACCAATATTATTATTTACAGCGTATTTATGGCAAAGCAAAACCCTGTAAAGAAAAGATTGAAATAAACTCCTTTTTGCGCAAGGTTGCCTTTCCGGCAAGTTGCTCCAACCATAAACCAAATCAAAAAAGAAACCTTTGGCGCAAGCCTTAGCCCTGCCAATGGTAAAATATGATTGTTTTACTTTTAACAATGCATACCCCAGAAAAATAAAAGCATAAAAAAGCCCCGTTTTTTGCGGGGCTCTTTTTAATATATTGTACTTAGTCTGCTAAAAAACTGTAAAAGTTCCGGTTCCACTCGGCAGTGAGCTGCCAGTAAAAGGACTTTGATATTGTGTATCATAGTGAAATACACAATTCCTGTACTCGTAAGTTCCGCTTGGCACACCACCAAAGCCATAGCCAGGGCTGGCAGTCCAGGGGCCAACACTTGGGGCAATCATTCTTATTTCCATGGTAATAGTATAAGGGCAAAGCACATAAGGCTCATAGCATATTACTCCCTGGTTACAATTAGTATTAACCTGATATGTACCAGGGGTAGGGCTTCCGGGAATTCCCAATGGCGAAATTACTACAAGAGGAGGGTTTGATGTATAAATGGCCTCACAAGCTGCAGGGCTTCCGCAAGTCCATAAGCTTACCATTTGAGTATTTAATAGAGGTGGGGGCGGAGGATTACCATGAGCTGAATGGCAGGTGGTAAGCGTATTGAAGTTTATTTCATCAATGTCACCCCAAAAAGGGGTTAGGCAGGATACCTTGTAAATTATCATTCTTGGGCACTCACCACCCTGCTGATTAGGATTCCAATCAGGGCACAATAAAGTCGTTGTTTCGCTAATTATAGTAGCATCAATATTTAATCCTCCAAGATCTTCGTAAAAGGAACGGGTATAATTATATGACCCATATTCAAAAACAGTAACACTAAATTGGACTGTTACACCTCCCGGATTTTGGCAAGCATAATCATCTCCTGTGATAAAAGGGTGTATCTCAGTTATCATTGGGCATCCTCCAGCCTTAGCTTGCTCATTGCCTGGTTTGTATTTAGCCAGGAAGGCTTTTTTCTGCCCTTCAGTTATTGCTTGTATTTCTGCTTCGGTTAACTGTATTCCACCTTTTGCCAGGGTTGATTTTTGGGTCAACGGTGAAGCTTTTGCATTCGATGGATTTTCTAAGGTTTTGTCTTTTTTACAGGAAGACAGAAATGCCATAGTAGCTACGGCGCAAAAAAACAGTACTTTTTTCATTTTCATTTTTTTTAGTGTTAATAAATGTTATTTGATACTCGAAATTGAGACACAGAAAGGGTGACACTGACTGGCAGTACGGCTACCGGCCGGACACAGTTCTTTTAATAGTCTGGCTATTTTTACGGCATGACTTACAGCAGTGAATGAATACCTTTTTTGGGTAATACTTTTTGTAAGTCCACATTAAGTTGGAAATGCATATTCAATGAGTTTGGTACGAAAAATTATTTTCAGAATAAAAAATGCTAACGGATAATTTCTAATTAAAGATAGATTATATTCTCAAATAAAAAAATATTTTTATACTATATACTAAAGTACCTGAAAATAGCTATCTGATATTTGGTATTCAGCAATATACATAAGCTCAATATAAAAAAGGGAAAGTTTTCAGGTTCCACTTGCGAAAGGTTACCTCCAGAAAGCAGCCTCCCACTATGCCACCAGGTAAAAAAAAACCGTTGACAAAAGCCTTAGCCCTGCCAACGGTCAACTATCATTATTTTACTTTTAACGAAGCACAACCCTTCAATGAACTTATAACCCATCACTCATAACTTATAACCTCCTGTGCCTGTGATCTGTCCCCTGTCAACTTCTTCCTACTTTGTCCCGTACTTCTGCTTATACCTTTCATTCAACTGCTTATGTTTATCATTCAGGTCAATCATCCTGCCCTGTATAAATGCGTTGGTGATGATGCTTGTACGCATATCTAATATATCGCCCGTGCTGATGATGATATTGGCATCTTTGCCTGCTTCAATGCTGCCTGTGCGGCCTGCAATGCCGAGGATGGTGGCAGCATTTAAAGTAATGGCACTCAGGGCTTCTTCTTTGCTGAGGCCATAGGCTGCTGCGGTACCTGCATTAAAGGGCAGATTGCGGCCGCGGGTTTGGCCATCTTCATCAGTAATGGCAAACAGTACCCCTGCTTTTTGCAATGCTGCGGGTGTTTTAAATGGCTGGTCCACATCGTCATCGTCGGAAGTGGGCAGGTTGTGCATTTGCTGCAGTATTACCGATATGTTGTTTTGCTTCAGTATATCAGCCATCTGCCATCATTCGCTTGCTCCCTACACTGTTACATCAAACCCAAACTCCTTTACCAATTCCATTGCCTCCAGCATCTCTTCTACAATGCTGCAATGGATGAACAGCCGCTGCTTTTTTTCAAACAAACCCTTTACCGCTTCAAATTTTAAATTGGTGGTTGTTTTGGTTGTTTGCTGCTGGTAAGATTTTGCTTCCCTGAAAAAGGCTTTCACTTTTTCAATCTGCTCAAGCCCCAGCTTAACCGGGTCGGCAGGCTGCTGTATGCCAAACAATGCGGCAAAGCGGTTGGGTCTGTTAAACAGCGATGGCATATAAAAGTGCATGCCATAGTCTTTGTTGTAAGCAGCATCCTCCCAGGTCCATGCATCCAGTTGCACGGTGGAAGAAGTGCCGGCAATCAATGAACCCTGTGGTACCGCGTTGGCCAGCAAAATGCCATTGCTGCGCAGCGTATTGGTAATTTTTGAATCGGCATTGTAGGCCACGATACTGCGAATATTGGGATTTAATTCTCCCAGTTCATTCACATCATTGCTGCCACGCACCCCGCTGCCTATTTCCTGCAGGCCAAGATTGCTGCTGGAAAGAATAAGGCCAGGGTAAATATGTTTGCCAGCGGCATTGATGATAGTGGCATTGTTTGCATCAGCCGCAGCACCAACCGAAAGGATCTTGCCATCTTTAATTACGATACTGCCATTGTTCTCCATCACCTTGCCATTGCCCACATGCACAGTGCCGCCATTAATGATGATGGTTTTTCCCTGTGCTTTTGCCGGGTAAATATTTTCCTGGGCATTTGCGCTTACCGCTAATATTGCCAGCAAGTATATTATTAAATTCTTTTTCATTTTTGTATAGTTTTATTGTTTAAAGTTAAAAGTTCAAGGTTCAGGACTCAGCGTTTGCAGCCCTGTCCTTGTATTTAACCCCTTTTAAATCTGAAGCACTTAAATAAGTCATTAATTTTTGAATTAAGTTACTGATGGAAATAACCATATCATATAGTTCCTGAAATTCAATTTGATTAATATAGTTTCTGTCTAAAGCCCTGTACAGTTGTGAACGGGTTTCACCACAGGATGCTTTTGCAATACTCAGGTATTGTATAAACTCCTTGTTGCCACCTCTTTCAAATCCTTCAGCAATATTATCCATAATAGAGCCGGCAGAGCCCTCTATCTGGTAAATCAACCTGAAATTCTTTTTAAAACGCTCTTCGTCAATCAGCACGCCTATCCTGGTGCATAAAACCCTTGCCTGCTGCCATGAAAGAATGTCCTCAAATCTTTTAAAACTGCCCATACAACTTTGAACTTTAAACTATGTATTTTAAACTTTGAACCTTGTATTTCGAACTAATCAACGTCAACAACCAGCAACCCATGATTGTGTAAGTGATCAGAACAAGTATTCATCTTTTTCACACTTGGAACAGCCGGCCCCATATTGCCGCCGCCTTTTTTCTCATTCAGCATTTTTTGCACCAGCCTTGTGCGTTCAGCAGCTACCTGTTTGCGCAGCTCTTTGTCTTTTTCCCTGTCAAAGTACACAATGCCATCCACGATAGTTTTTTCGGCTTTGGCATAAATGCTCAGCGGGTTATCGCTCCACAATACTAAATCAGCATCCTTACCAATTTTAATACTGCCCACTGAGCCATCTACGTGCAGCATTTTTGCAGGATTGATGGTCACCATTTTCAGCGCATCTTCCTCACTCATGCCGCCGTACTTTACACTTTTAGCCGCTTCCTGGTTAAGGCGGCGGGCCATTTCTGCATCATCACTGTTAATGGCCACATTCACCCCCACATTGTGCATAATGGTGGCGTTGTAAGCAATGGCATCCTGCACTTCCATTTTATAGGCCCACCAGTCGCTGAAGGTAGAGGCGCTGGCACCATGGGCCTTCATTTTATCCGCTACTTTATATCCTTCCAGTATATGCGTAAAAGTGTTGAGCGTAAAACCAAAGCGTTCGGCCACCCGCATCATATCAATAATTTCACTTTGTACATAACTGTGGCAGGTAATAAACCTTTTCTTATTCATTATTTCTACCAGCGCATCCAGTTCCAGATCTCTTCTTACTTTGGCCGCATCAGGCCCCTTCAGTGCTGCTTCATAATCTTTGGCACGGGTAAAGGCATCGGTAAGCACCTGGTCCACACCCATGCGGGTATCCGGAAAGCGGTTGTTGCTTTGCGATGTGGTACGCTTTACGTTTTCACCAAGGGCAAATTTTATAAACGGATCGCTGTTAGCGAATTTTAACTGGTTGTCGCTGGCACCCCACCGCAGTTTAATCAGTTGTGTTTGTCCGCCAATGGTATTGGCACTGCCATGCAGTATATGCGATGTGGTAACACCGCCGCTCAGTTGCCGGTAAATGTCAATATCGTCGGGGTCAAGGTTATCTGCAATGCGTACCTCGGAAGTAACCGACTGGCCGCCTTCGTTGATAGATGCTGCGGCTATATGCGAATGTTCGTCAATAATACCCGCAGTAAGATGCTTGCCCGTACCGTCTATCACCCTGGCACCTGGCTCAATAATGCTTTTGCCAACCTGTACTATTTTCCCATTTTTAACCAGTACATCAGTGTTGCTGAGTATGCCTGCCGCATCGCTTGTCCATACAGTCGCATTTTTTATCAGCATGGTTTCGGGTTCAGGCATTTTCTCCCAGCCAAAAGATGTGTTGGGATACAGCAGTTTGCCCATGATAGCAGCAGGTTTCTTTTTTGTACTGTCGCCCTTGGCCATGTCTTTTTTGGTGCTGTCAGTTTTTGGCTTTTCTGGTATCACACCAGTGTAAGATGCCATCCAGGTGTATTTTTTTCCTGCGCTGTCTTCGGCAATACCGTTCCAGTTATTGCCGCTGGCAAAGCCACTGAAACGTATGGTGTTTTTTGAGTTTTTTGCAGCGGGGAAAGAAAACTTTACCTGCTTTCCATCGTTGCTGAATTTGGCAGCCAGCGTATCTTTGTTGATAAAGGCTGTGGCGCTGCTGTTATTTTTTACTTCCAGCGTGTAGTTGGCGGCATTGCCATCCTGGCCCAGTTTTAAAGAATACATTCCGCCTTTGTTGTTCCATTCTTCTTCTTTTACTGCATATTTTTCGCCCTGTATCCAGTTTTGCAGCAATATTGTTTTTTCTCCAAATACCGGGCCGTTAGTAATAAGAAAATTGGCCATCTTACCAGCATCAAGGCTGCCGGTTTCGTTATAGATGTTCATAAGCATTGCCGGATTTTTTGTCAACGCTTCCAGCGCCTTTGTTTCGCTCAGGCCATTCTCCATCGCCTTGCGCAGGTTGGCCATAAATTGTTTGGTATCTTTTAAATCGGCCGGGGTAAGGCAGAAGTTGATACCTGCTTTTTCAAATGCTGCCGGGTTGGTAGTAGCCATTTCCCAATGCTTCATATCCGCAAGCGAAACAAATCTTGCATCGTTGGGGTCCTCCACATCCATTGCCTGCGGAAAATTGAGCGGCAGAATAAAACTTGCTTTGGTGGCGGCAATATCGCTCATGCGCTGGTATTCGTTGCCACCACCTTTGATGATGTATTGCACACCAAATTCATCCCCTATGCGGTCGGCACGCACATCGCTCCATTTATCACCGGCGTCAAAAATTTGTGGCAAAGCCTGGTTATCGTTCCATGCCTGCAGGCTAAGGTTAACCCCTTCTGCTGCGGGTTTGTTTTTGTACCAGCGGCCATCCATATAAGTTTGCCGCAGCAGCGCAATACTGCCCATTACCGAGCCGGGATAAGTTTGGGTGGAGGTTCCTTTTGATAAGGAGTAAAAAGCCGCAGCTTTTTCTTTTAGCATTACCATGTTCTCCTTTTTATTGGCCAGGGTAACCACAGCGCCTGTACCACGGGCTATACCATCTTTCTGGTGGGTAAGCACAGTGCCAAAACCAATTTCCCGGTATGGTTTTGCTTTTCCATCATCACCGTTAAAAATAGTGGCTGCATCCACATCTGCCTTTATAGCCTGGTTCCAGCCATAAGCACCCTTGGTATTGCTGTTGAGCTGTGCAGGGGCATTAAAATTAAAACCTCCTTGCTGGCGCTGTGGTGTGTTGATGCCGTAATCGCTGTAAATGTCGATAAACGACGGATAAATAAACTTGCCGCTGCAGTCGATGGTAATAGCATCTGCAGGCAGGGCAGCAGCAGTGCCAATGGATACAATGCGGCCCTCCCTTATTACCATGGTGCCATTTTTAATGGTGGTTTGTGCATCTTTTACAATGGTGGCATTGGTAAAAGCATAACAGCCCTGCCGGTTATCGGCTACACCGTTTACCTGCTGTGTAACCTGCGCATACATGGCGGCAGGTAAAATAAGTAATAGGGGCAAGAGCCTTCTCAATTTTCTCATGTTGTAATTAGTTTTGTTAAAACAGGTTTAAATTTAGTCCTTTCAGCGGTATAATAATAATAAAGGCACTGCCATTTATCATTTTTTTGCAGCTTTGGGTACTTTTCGGTTCGCCGCTGGTCAAAGACGCAGGCGGCGGTGAAGGGCAGATCTCGTAGTTCGCATGCCCCTGTCTGGTGTTTGACCACACCTGTTCGGAAGATTTGTATTGACAATTTATGTTTCATGTTTACCGGGGTAATTCGGGAGGCTCTGCTGTTTGTTTCTTGTGCTTTTCCTTGATGAAAAGCACCAAAAATCAAGGGCTGCGGGAAAAAAAGCTAAAAACTTCCCTGCCTGGCTAAAATGAAATTAGTCACAGCAGTTGAATATGGCCGGGCAATAGTGCGACTTACCAGCTAAGAATAAAGCCTGGCAACAATAACATCAATTTCATTTTTATACCAGTCATTGAAATTTTAGTTCGGTCATTTTTATTGTTTTTTGTCTCACTGAACCTCCTGCGTCGGTTTCATAACGCAATTTTTCCCGAGGCCCATCCTTCGAAAACCTATGCTGAATAGGAAGCGACGGGTATTTAAAGCATATGCTACTTTCTGCTATTTGCCTGTTTCGCATATGCTAAAATCTTCCGAACACTTTTGGTCTTTACCCAACGGGGTGAAGGTTCGGGTATATGGTTATTGCAACAGTTTTATAGTCATCTTGTCTGGATAATTTGAAATACACCCTACTTTTGCAGCATGATAGCAGAATATATTGACCATACTGTTTTAAAGCCAACTACCACCCTGGCTGATGTTGAGCAGCTTTGTGCCGAGGCCAGGGAATACGGTTTTGCCGCAGTTTGTGTGCCGCCGCTGTTTGTAAAAAAGGCGGTGGAGCTGGTAAGTGGTAGTGGCGTAAAAGTGGCTACTGTTATTGGTTTCCCATTTGGTTATTCGGCCATAGAGGCAAAGCTGGCAGAAACAGTACTGGCCATAGTGGATGGGGCAGATGAACTGGATGTGGTGATTAATATCAGTGCCATTAAAAACAACGACTGGCAGTTTCTGGCCAGTGAAATCAATACCCTGCTGCCCATCATCAGGCAAAAAAATAAGGTGATAAAGATTATTATTGAAAGCGGGGTGCTTACTGACAACGAAATCATCCAATGCTGCGACTTGTATGGAGCCGCCGGGGTGGATTTTATGAAAACCAGCACGGGCTATGCGCAAACCGGCGCTACCGTGGAAGCGGTCAGGCTGATGCGGCAGCACCTGGCGGATGCGGTGAAAATTAAAGCATCAGGTGGTATAAAAAATTATACTTTTGCCAGGCAATTGATAGCTGCAGGTGCCAACAGGCTTGGATGCAGCAGCAGCGTGCAGTTAGTGGCTGAGGAAAAGAGCGCAGGCGCAGTAAATTAATGGAATGATTTTTGACAAACAGTGCAATATGAAACAAGGATTTTTATTTGTAGTAATGTTTTACTTAATGGCATGTGCAAAGGCACAGGATGTAGTGTCTGCCGATAGTAGTGTTACAGGTAAAGTAACGGTGATTAAGGACAGCAGGATTGATATTCTGGCAAGTAAGCAGGCCGCCAGTTCAGGTACAGGTGGTACAGGTGTATCATACGGGCCAAGGGCAGCCAAAGGCTACCGCCTGATGATTATCAATACCAACGACAGGGATTTGGCAATGAAGGTAAGGTCGCTATTGCTGCAGCGCTTTCCTGAGCAGAAAGTATACATGCTTTTTAAACCACCCTATATCCAGATTAAGTTTGGCAATTTTGTAGAAAAAGGAGAAGCCGACCGCTATAAAACATTGGTACGCAAAGGTGGCATTGTATCTACCAATGTGTATGCAGTACCCGAAATTGTGGAAGTAAAACCATCCAAAGAAACGGATAAGGATAAGGAAAAAGAGAAGGACAAAAAATAGCCTGCCTGTCCCTGTTATAATATTTACACAGCCTTTCTTTGCGAAAGGCTGTTTTATTTTGCAATATTGTACGAAATTGCAGTTATGATTAAGGATAAAATAAAGGAACTGGCGGCTGCTTATAAAGCGGAGTTTGTGGCTATAAGGCATCACCTGCATGCACACCCCGAGCTTAGTTACCAGGAGTTTGAAACATCGGCCTATGTGCAGGATAAGTTAACTGCCTTTAATATTCCATTTGAAGTAAAAGCCACTACGGGTATTATCGGCCTGATTAAAGGTCGCAATCCTGAAAGTAAAATAACAGCGCTTCGGGCAGATATGGATGCCCTGCCGATAATAGAGGAAAATGAAGTGGCCTATAAGTCAACCAAACCCGGTGTGATGCATGCCTGCGGGCATGATGTGCATACCACCTGCCTGCTGGGGGCTGCCAAAATTTTACATGAAACAAAGAATGACTGGGAAGGAACAGTAAAGTTGATTTTTCAGCCGGGTGAAGAGAAAAACCCCGGTGGCGCCAGCCTGCTGATAAAGGAGGGCGTACTGGAAAATCCCAGGCCCGAAAATATTTTTGCATTGCATGTGCATCCGGGTCTGCCGGTGGGTAAGCTCAGTTACCGGGGCGGTATGGTAATGGCCAGTGCTGATGAAATTTATATTTCTATTAAAAGTAAGGGTGGTCATGCTGCAGCACCACATCTTACGGTTGATACCATACTGATTGCATCGCATTTGATCATCAGCCTGCAGCAAATCATCAGCCGCAACAACAACCCCTTCAACCCTTCCGTGCTGTCCATTACTTCTGTGCAGGGCGGCAATACCACCAATGTAATTCCTTCGGAAGTAAAGCTGATGGGTACTTTCAGGGCTATGAATGAGGATTGGCGCTTTAAGGCGCATGAGCTCATCAAAAAACAAACCATCGAGCTGGTGCAGGCCATGGGTGCCGAAGCGGTGATACATATTGATGTGGGTTATCCTTTTGTACTCAACAACGAGGCACTGAATGCTGCAGCCCGGCAAAAAGGAGAGGAGTTTTTGGGGGCTGAAAACGTGGAGACGACTGAGCTTCGCATGGGGGCAGAGGATTTTGGTTATTACTCCCACCAGGTGCCCGGTTGCTTTTTCAGGCTGGGGGCTGGTAATAAAGCGAAAGGTATTGTTTCCAACGTACATACACCTACCTTTAATATTGATGAGGATGCGATTGAAATTGGCATGGGGATGATGGCCTGGCTGGGTGCTTCTTCTTTTGCAGATATTCAGACAACATAAAAACGACTAAAAAAAATCAGATGAAAATAGCTTTTCACGGGGCAGCCCGAACCGTTACCGGCAGCAAGCACCTGCTTACATTAAAAAGCGGCCGTACCATATTGCTGGATTGCGGCATGTTCCAGGGAATGGGAAAGGAAACAGATGCGCTTAACCGCCATTTTGGATTTGATGCGGCAAAAGTGGATTACCTTATTCTTTCTCATGCGCATATTGACCACAGCGGGCTGATACCCAAGCTGGTGAAAGATGGCTTTAGGGGAAGGATATTTGCCACACCTGCCACCAAAGATCTTTCTGCCATAATGCTGGAGGATAGTGCAGGCATACAGCAAAGTGATGTAAAATTTATTAATAAAAAAAGGGCGGCCGAGGGGCAGATTTATCTTGAGCCTTTGTACACAGAAGATGATGTGGCA
Organism: Chitinophagales bacterium; assembly: GCA_031376295.1. Taxonomy (GTDB): domain Bacteria; phylum Bacteroidota; class Bacteroidia; order Chitinophagales; family Chitinophagaceae; genus Ferruginibacter. The sequence continues at coordinate 9,040 of JANMDL010000710.1, read as the reverse complement.
AAGGCGATGGATTTGTTTGAAGTGGTGGATTATGGTGACTGGTTTACCATTGAGGAGGGGATTGAATTTTGCTATACCGACGCGGGGCATATTATTGGCAGCGCCTGTGTGCATTTAAAAATTACAGAAGCTGGTACAACTACAAGAATTACTTTTAGTGGTGATGTGGGCCGGTACCGGGATGTAATACTCAAGTCGCCTGCAACGTTTCCACAGGCTGATTATATCATCATCGAATCAACTTATGGCAACAGCCTGCACGATGAGTTTCACCCCACGCCTGATACTTTATTAAAATGGATACTGCGTACCTGCGGGGAGAAAAAAGGAAAGCTGATTATACCTGCTTTTAGTGTGGGCCGTACGCAGGAGATACTGTATGCACTCAACCAGTTGTCTAATGAAAAAAGGTTGCCGCATTTTGATTATTTTGTGGATAGTCCGCTTAGCGGAGAAGCAACCCATGTTATTAAAAGTTATCCGCAGTATTTTAACAGCCGCATACAAAAAGTACTGCAGCATGATGATGATCCGTTTGATTTTCCCGGTCTTAGATTTGTTACATCAGTTGACGAAAGTAAGCAGCTAAATTTCCGCAGAGAGCCCTGCATCATTATATCGGCAAGTGGCATGGCCGAAGCGGGCAGGGTAAAGCACCATATCAGCAATAATATTGAGAACAGCCGCAATACCATTTTACTTACCGGTTATTGCGAACCACGTTCACTGGGTGGCAGGCTTAAACTCAAGCCAAAAGAAGTAAACATTTTTGGGCAGCCGCATGAGGTAAATGCTGAAATAGCAGAAATGCGCAGTATGAGTGCCCATGGAGATTATGATGATCTTTGCCAGTTTTTGGCCTGCCAGGATCCGCAGCAGGTAAAAAAACTTTTCCTGGTGCATGGCGAATACGAGGTGCAGGAAGATTTTAAGATAAGGTTACTCCGTAAAGGGTTTACCGATGTGGAAATACCGGATATGCACTACGAAACGGGATTGGTTTAGCTCCCGGGTATTTGCCTAGTCAAATCTTTGTGGTGTAAAAGCCTCCAGGTCAATAGCTGTTTTTTTACCCCGTAAAATCTCACTCACAATCTTACCCGTACCTGTAGCCTGCGATATACCCAGCATGGCATGACCGCCAGCAATTGTTAGATTTGTAAAAGCACTGTGCCTGCCGATATAGGGCAGTCCATCCGGTGTTACGGGCCGCAGCCCATGCCATATTTTATCAGCAGGAGGAAGTTCAATGTTAAGCCCGGGATAAAAATCCAATGCGGATTTGTAAATGCCCTGCATTCTTTTAACCAATATTTTATCGTTTATGCCACTTATTTCCATGGTGCCACCTATGCGGAGTTTGCGGCCCCAGGGCGTAATGGCGCAGCGGCCGTCAACCAATATGGCAGGGTAGTGCAGGTTTTTTTCAACATGAGGGTAGGTATAGCTGTATCCCTTGCCCGGCTGCAGCAGCAGTTTTACGCCCATCATTTTACTTACCACAGGCAGCCAGCTGCCGGCAGCCAATATTAGTTCACCACAGTCAAACTTCCCTTTATCAGTAATAACAGCAGTGATGCTTTCTTTACTTTTTTCAAAACCAGTTACAGTGGTATTCAGTTTAAAATCTACTCCTTTTCCAGCAAGGTAATTTTTTAAAGCAACCATTAATTTACCGGGGTTAAAATGGCAATCATCTTTGTACAGTACCCCACCCCGCACATTCACTTCCACTTCCGGCTCCAAAGCCTGCACGCCGGCTGCATCCAGCCTTTCTACCTTCAGCCCAAATTTTTCTGCATCATCAGCAAGGTGCATTTCATGCTCTTCGGTGGCAGCTCCTTTGTACATCATAAAGCAACCAATCTCTTCTATTTCAAAACTGTCGCCCAGGTCACTTTTCAAATCGCTCATCAGTTGCCTGCTCAGTTGCAGGATATTATTGAGGTGGGGCGCATTTTTTTTAACCGTTGCTGCATTGCTGCTTTTCCAGAATTTGATGCCCCATTGCAGCAGGTCGAGGTTGAGCCTTGGTTTTACATAAAAAGGGCTGCTGCTGCTCATCATATGGCGCAGGCCCTCCTTAATAATGCCGGGCGATGCCAGTGGCACAAAGTGGCTGGGTGAAATATACCCCATATTTCCAAAGGAGCAACTGTTGGTAATATCACCCCGTTCAATTACCGTTACGGTATATCCTTCTTTTTGTAAATAATAAGCACAGCTTAATCCTATAATACCCCCGCCAATAATTGTTGCCTGCATGTTTAGTTATTTTATCCCGTATAGACTTTAAATTTATTCCAACTGATTTTGGTACTGACATTTCGGTCGGCATTGTGAACCGGATTGCAAATATCGGCATTTGTTGGATTGAAAAGTTGGTTAATAGTTTTTCCATTGCCATAGACCTGCTATTTTTGCAGTATGAGCAAAACAATTTTAATAACCGGTGCCACATCCGGAATAGGCAAAGCCTGTGCTGAAAAATTTGCTGCTGCCGGCTGGAAACTGATTATTACAGGCCGCAGAAACGTAAGGCTGGAGCAAATAAAAGATGACCTGAACAAACAGTTTGGAACCCGGGTGCTGACCCTCTGTTTTGACGTACAGGACAAAAACGCTGTTTTTGCTGCTATTGAAACAATTCCAGATGACTGGCGGCAGGTGGATGTTTTACTTAACAACAGCGGCCTTGCATTAGGAAGAGATTATTTTGATGAAGCAGATATTAACGATTGGGACGTTATGCTCAATACCAATGTACACGGACTGGTGTACATGAGCAGGGCTGTATTACCGCTGATGATAGAAATGCAGCAGGGACATATTATTAATATCGGCTCCACTGCGGGTAAGGAGGTATATGAAAAAGGCAATATGTATTGCGCCACCAAGCATGCGGTGGATGCTATCAGCAAAGCCATGCGGATAGACCTGCTGCGCCACAATTTTAAGGTTACGGCCCTGCACCCAGGTGCTGCCGAAACAGAGTTTTCGCTGGTGCGATTTAAGGGCGATGCGGAAAAAGCAGCCGGAGTATACGATGGATTTACCCCAATGCAACCCGCAGATATTGCCGACACTGCATTTTATTGCGCTAATCTGCCTGCACATATATGTATCAACGACCTGGTAATTACCTGTACGCAGCAGGCAAACTCGTTTTACCTCAACAAAACAAGCTGATTTCTGGTAAAAAGTAAATAATACAGTGATTTAATACAAATTTGGCACAATATTCGCCTTATACCAGCGTTTAAAACAAGTATTAAGGCGTAAACCGGTTTTAAGGTATTTTGAATACATACAGTAAAGCAGGGTTTAACAGATTAAAAACCAATATCATCCAGAAATAAACTTACAAGAAATGAAAGGCCGTTATCTGCTTACTTTTTTACTCTTTTTTATATCAGTCATGCAAGGCATTGCTCAGGATGTAATCCGCCAGTCAGCATGCTCAGATACCTTTATCAGCCACCAGGTTGACAGTCTAAAAAAGGAATATGCTAAACAGGGTTTTGTAATTTTAAAAGAAGCTTCCATGACAATGGAAAGCGAATACGAAATGCCGGTTATTGTTCCGCTGACAGAAGGGAGTTGGTACCAGTTTATATTTATAGGCGATATATCTTCCAAACTATACGAAGTACGTATGTTTGACTGGGACGAAAGGCAGGTGGTGTACCAGAAGAAAATGTGGGGCGATGTAGATGGAAATGTAATCAGCTACTCTTATATACCTAAATTTTCTGAATATCACATGATGAAGCCGGTACAGGTAAACAAAAAGAAGAAAAATCTTTGCGGCTATGTGATGCTGCTGAAAAAAACAGTTAAATAATTTTTATGCTTGTTGATAATATAAGCCCTGCTTGCGGGGCTTTTTTGTTATACCCGTATTTGCCGTTTAATAGAAAAACAATACCTGTTAATAAACAAAAACACCCGTGCCTTTACTGCTGTATACATTTGTTGTGCAGCAGTGCGTTGTACAAAATACTGAGCAGATTCTTCCTGTGAAATAAGCAAAATCCTTCCCGGCAAAAACAGCCTGCCTGTAAAGGGCACGGCATATTTTTTAACGTAAAAACATTAATAAAATGACATCAAAAAAATTTGCAGCCGCAATTGTTGCTGCCACAGCCTTCTTTTCCTGCGGCAAGGTAGAGCAGCCAAACACTGCCGCTGCCACAGCACAAAACGAAAGAAGCTCTTCAGCTTCTATTTCACCGGCAGCGCCCTGTACCCCTGGTTACTACAACCTGGCATGGGATGGCGCCGGGAAAGGGCTTATCTACAAAATTTCGGGTTCGCCCAGTACAGGTGCGCCAATTGTTACGCCAATTATTGGCAGTGCAGGTAACAATATTGTTGGCAGCAGCCTGGCGGCTACCACGGTATTTAAAATGACCGGCCTTGCCTGCGACCCCGCTACCGGCGTGGCATGGGGTGTTACCGGCAATGGTGGCTCACACCCCAATTCGCTCATTAAATTTGCCTTGGCTAACCCCAACGTGGTGAGTATTATACCATTAGTGAATGCCTGTGGTATTGTGCTGAATGTAAGCGATATTGAGCGTGACCCAGCAACCGGGCGGTATTATGCCATTAACAGGGGTACTACCAACCCCAACAACCGGGTGGTGGTGATTGATGTAAATACTGCCATCGTAAACTGCCTGCCCAATTTTTTAAATACCAGCCTTACTTTACGGGGGCTTACATTTAACTGCAATGCTCAATTGTACGTATTGTATGCCATTAATACCGGCGGCAGGGTACTGGAAATAAGCAAGGTAACCGGCCTGATGGTGAATGCCTACTCATACCCCGGCATTATTACGCCCGGCGGAGTGGGTGCACCCGAAATGGGACTGCACTTTGATTGTTTCTGTATTGGCCGCTTTATTACCGGTAGCTTACAGGGCGGCCCATTATTAACAGACGGGCTTCCGTTTGGTTTGGGTGGCCCGCTTTACGCATCATTACCGGGCGTTATCAAACCTACGGTAGACTTTGCAAAACCATAAATAAAGTAAAAACCAAATACAACTGAAACCCCGGTGCAACAATACCGGGGTTTCTTTTTTGCATCTGCGGTAACAATATCAAAAATAAAAGTACATTTGTACCTGCATTTTACAGCAGTCAGCGTATACAACCCTGCCCTTTAAAATTGCATCTTATATAAAATATCTTTTGTGGGCAAGCATATCAACAAAGTTACAGGCGCAGGATTACTTATTGCATTAGGAATCATTTACGGCGACATCGGCACCTCCCCTCTTTATGTATTTGATGCTATCATCAAAAGCAAACCCGGCGACCTTAGGATGCCGCTTAACGAGTTTCTTATTGTTGGTGCCCTGTCCTGCATTATCTGGACACTAACCCTGCAAACAACACTTAAATATGTAATACTCACACTCAGGGCTGATAACAAGGGCGAGGGTGGTATTTTTTCATTATACACATTGGTACGCAGGCAAAAAAAATGGCTGGTAATTCCCGCCATGGTGGGTGGTGCAGCCCTCCTGGCCGATGGAATGATTACCCCCCCGATTTCGGTTACGGCTTCAATCGAAGGGTTGAAAAATATTCCCGCCCTTGCCAGTATCAGCGAAAACACCATCATTTATATTGTTATCGGTATTCTGGCCCTGCTTTTTTTTATGCAGCAGTTTGGCACAGGCTCCATTGGTAAATTGTTTGGCCCGGTAATGCTGGTTTGGTTCAGTATGCTGGCGGTTTTAGGTATAATGCACATACCCGACGACGTTCATGTGTTTAAAGCCTTTAATCCATGGTACGCCTTCAAACTTTTATCTGCTTACCCCAAAGGCTTCTGGTTACTCGGTGCCGTTTTTTTGTGTACCACCGGCGCCGAAGCATTGTACAGCGACCTGGGACATTGTGGCAAAGGCAATATCCGGTATTCCTGGATTTTTGTTAAAATATGCCTTGTTGTACATTACCTTGGCCAGGGTGCATGGTTACTAAAGCAGCATACCGGAGTAATATTTGCAGATAAAGATATGCTGCTGAAAGTACAGGCAGAGGCACAGAATATGCCTGCGCTTGCCGGGCTTAAGCCAACCTTTCTGGAAATTGTAAAGCCCATTTACGGCATCATGCCTTCCTGGTTTCTGATACCTGGTATTATTATCGCCACAGCAGCAGCCATCATCGCCAGCCAGGCATTAATCAGCGGCTCCTTTACCCTCATCAGCGAAGCTATAAGGCTTAACCTGTGGCCCAAAATGAAAATAGTGTACCCAACCGAAGCGAAGGGACAATTATTTATACCCGGTATCAACACGTTGTTGCTGGCAGGCTGCATAGGCATTGTATTGTATTTCAGAAATTCGGGTGCTATGGAGGCCGCTTACGGACTTGCCATCACCCTTTGTATGCTCGCTACTACCATTCTGTTTGCCAATTATCTTGTTTCACACCGCATAAAGCCAGGTTTAATTTACCTTTTTCTGTTTGTTTACCTTGCTATTGAAATTTCTTTTCTTGTAGCCAATCTTGATAAATTTCCGCATGGAGGTTATGTAACCCTTGTGGTAGGTGGTGCTTTGTTTGCTGTAATGTATGTTTGGTACCGCAGCCGTAAAATTAAAAACCGGTATGTAGAGTTTGTAAAGCTGGAAGACTATGTACCCAAACTGGAGGAGTTGAGCAATGATATTTCTGTACCCAAATATGCTACTCACCTGGTGTATATGAGCAGTGCCAACCATCCCAAAGAAATTGAACATAAAATTATTTATTCTATATTAAGCGGTATGCCCAAGCGGGCAGATATTTACTGGTTTGTACATGTAGATACCCTTGACGAGCCTTATACCTGCGAGTATGAAGTAACACATATCATACCCAACGATATCATCAGGGTCGAATTCAGGCTTGGGTTCCGGATGGCGCCCCGGATTAACCTGATGTTTAAAAAAGTGGTGGAAGACCTGGTTGCCAATAAGGAAGTGAATGTTACCAGCCGCTACGAGAGCCAGCAACGCAACAATGTAGTGGGTGATTTTAAATTCATTGTAATGGAAAAATTCCTCAGCCAGGACAATGAATTGCCCTTTTTTGAACGCATCATTATGAAACTGTATTTCTGGCTCAAAGAACTAAGCCTGAGCGAAGAACGCAGTTTTGGGCTGGAGCAGAGCTATGTAAATGTGGAGAAATTTCCGTTGGTAGTTGCCCCTACCACCAAACTGAAATTGAAACGTATTGTAAGAGATGATGATGAATAGATTGGTGGTATGCAGATAAATGAGTAATTTAATGCCTGCCAAAAAAAATCATTGTTAAATATTGCTGTATATATCATCATTGCCATCGCCGCCCTGTCGGTAATTGCCTACTTTGTGCAGGAAAAACTGATATTCAAGCCGGAGAAGCTTCATCAGGATTTTGTGTATAAATACGATGCCCCCTTTGAAGAGCTGTTTTTTGACATCGCTCCTGGAGTGCGCATTAACGGCCTCCATTTTAAAGTGAAAGATCCACTGGGGCTCATCCTGTACTTTCATGGCAACAGCAGAAGCATTAAGGGCTGGGCAAAATATGCAAAAGATTTTTACCGCTACAATTACGATGTGGTGCTGGTAGATTACCGTGGCTTTGGAAAAAGCACCGGCAAGCGAAGCGAACATGAAATGCTGAGCGATATGCAATTTGTGTACGATACACTTACTACACAATGCCCCGAACACCACATGATTGTGTATGGCCGCAGCATGGGCAGCGGCTTTGCAGCCAAAATAGCCAGCGATAACAAACCACGGTACCTTATTTTAGATGCCCCTTATTTCAGTTTTAAAAAAACAGTGGAGCGCTTTTTACCCATACTTCCTGTAAAATTTGTACTGAGGTTTCACATGCGTACCGACAAATGGATACGCCATGTAAATTGCCATACCTATATACTCCATGGCACCAAAGACTGGCTGATACCGATTGTAAACAGTGAGAAATTACAGGCCATATCACCAAGGAAAATTACACTGATACGGATTAAAGGCGGCGGCCACAATAACCTGCCTTCCTTTCCTGAATACCACAATTTTATACGGGACATTTTAAAATATTAGCAGCAATTAAAAGATGTAATACGGATGAAATTGAATAAGAAAAAGATTTTCAGGTGGGTAAAAGTGCTGGCTTTACTGTACGGTATTATTGGTATTGCATTGTATTACCTGCAGGAAAAATTCCTGTTTCACCCGGTGGCACTAAGCCGGGATTACACCTACAAATTTGATGTGCCGTTTAAAGAAATTGATGTGCCGTTCAATAATACAGACACCATCAGTATGGTGCAGTTTTTGCCAAAGGACAGAGTGCGAAAGGGTGTGGTACTGTATTTTCATGGAAACAGGCAAAACATTAACCGGTATGCCAGCTTTGCCAATAGTTTTACAAAAAACGGGTATGAAGTGTGGATGGAGGATTACCCGGGCTTTGGAAAAAGTGTGGGTGACAGAAGTGAAAAAAATCTTTATTTCCAGGCCCTGCAATTATACAGGATGGCTCAAAGCAGGTATCATGAGGACAGTATTATTGTATATGGAAAATCTTTCGGTACCGGTATTGCTGCTTATGTAGCTGTAAACAGTAACTGCAGCCGCTTATTGCTGGAAACGCCTTATTACAGTATACCGGCGCTTTTCAGTTGCTATGCGCCTGTTTATCCAACAAGCAGTTTGAGTACCTATAAAATACCAACAAATAAATACCTGGCGGGTGCAGTAATGCCGGTAACTATTTTTCACGGCACCAGCGATTGGGTTATCCCTTACAGGTGTGCAGCAAGGTTAAAGCCGCTGCTGAAACCTGCAGATGAATTTATAACCATCCCCGGTGGCACACATCATAACCTGGCTGAATTCGACTTGTACAACCAAAAGCTTGACTCCCTGTTAACACGCTAACAATTAAACAGGCAGCAGGTATTCCGATTTGTTCTTTCTAAGTTTTTCGGGTACAGCATGCAGAATTTCCTGCCGCAACACATCTATCAACC
>JANMDL010000663.1:0-1844 GCA_031376295.1 Chitinophagales bacterium | reverse complement strand
ATTTTTTGGCAAATATGGTATAAATTACAGTATTAAAAGTTCTTTGATGATAAGTGTGGTATTGGGTTAGGTAAAAAAGCGTTACTATCCCTTTGGGATGAATATGCCCAACCGTAAATACTCCGTTAATAGCAGCTATAGGTATGGGTTTAATGGGAAGGAAAATGATAAGGATGCTGGGGAAGGAGTACAGGATTATGGTATGAGGATTTATGATAGTAGGTTGGGTAGGTTTTTTAGTGTGGATCCGATTGCATCTTCATATCCAATGCTAACGCCTTATCAGTTTGCTAGTAATTCTCCAATATCTGGAATTGATTTGGATGGACTAGAGTATTATTTTGCGGCAGATGGAGCATATCTAGGTAAATTTGGCAACAGTCCCAAAATATATATGGTTGATGATGATGATATTGTCAATAAAATTAAACAAGATGTTGCTAACCCTCAAATTGATAAAACCCAAAATGTAAATTATAAGTCACAATATTTAGGGACATTAAGAACATTACAGGAAATAATAAATGTTGACAAAAGAACTACTGCAAATGGGGGTAAAAGGGAAGAATCTTCAATTGTAATGCCAATGCAAATATACAGAGGAGAAACTGGACCTATGCCTAAGTATGAGTTTGATAAAGATGGGAAAGCGTTGGACGTTGATGCTCCTGCGGTTTTACCAAATGTCCCACTTAATCCAATTTATGAAGAAACACCATTAAGAAGGCAATACAATAAACTTGCAAATTTATTAAATACAGCTGAATCAATAATCCATTCCCATACCAATGTTACAAATGCTGTGATGAATCCAATTATCGATAACACTACTGCATATTGGCCACTTACGACAGCTATTTCTAATGTTGATATTGCTACTTTTAAAACAAGGCAAAGTGAATTGTTTATTATTACTGGTCGCTTGGAAGGGGCTACTGTATCAGGGTCAAAAAACAATATTCAAGTTAGTGAAGGGACCGCTGGTGCCACATATTATAAACAAGATGGGTCAAAAAAGTTTAGTATAAATCTTTCAACTGTAAAGAAAATTAATTCAAAAGTAAATGATATAAAACAAAAAGAAAATGCACCATCTCAGTAATAAGAAAAAATCTATTTTTTTTAATATTAAAGTAGTAGTCTTTTTTATTTTTATTAATATTAACCTTATAAAGGCTAACCTTAAACAATGTGATACTACCATTACTTGTTTAATTTTATATAATAATAAGATTATTTTGCCCCAACATGTTGTTAGGTTACTTTGTATCATCGAGAATAACAATTTACCTGACACCTTATTTTGTTCATATAATTTGGGGCAAATTAAAATTAACCCGCCACATGGTATATCAGGTTGCAATGAAGTTTTTAAAAAACTATCTTCAGCCAAACTGTTACTTGAATTTTCAAACAAGGATACAAACTATAGGAATGAGTTATTCGTCTTTTGGGGTGGTGGTTTACTTCAAAAAAAGCTTAAATATTTAATAATTAACATCAAAAAACGAAAAAATATTAAGAAGAGTTTTTCGGTAGAAATTACGTCTGAGAACATAGGGCAAATCACTTATTATTAATTTCCTTCAGCCTGGCGCAGGTATGTAAGCAACCAACTAATTAAAAACTATCGCAGCATCTCGCCGCCGTTGGGTGTGTCACGCTTCAATAGCTTCGCCGCCGTTGGTAGCCGCCACTCTTGAGCCGTTGCAGGTATCGAAGCGAGGAAAAAGTGGCGTTGGCGTACCTGCAACAAGTAATAAGCCATACATCAAAAATATTCAACCGTTACAATTGTAGCGGTTTTTTTATGCGTAAGCTTTTCTTCGCCGCCGTTGGTAAGC
>JANMDL010000697.1:0-4553 GCA_031376295.1 Chitinophagales bacterium | reverse complement strand
CAATTTGTGACTGAGGTTGATTGGGGCGAACTGGATTATTTAGTGATTGATATGCCACCAGGAACGGGTGACATTCACCTTACCATCGTACAAACTGTGCCGGTAACTGGTGTGATAGTGGTTACCACCCCGCAAACAGTAGCCCTGGCAGATGCAAAAAAAGGTATTGCCATGTTTGGGCAGGCGCAATTAAAAGTACCGGTAATAGGGCTGGTGGAAAACATGAGCTATTTTACCCCGGCAGAATTACCGGATAACAAATACTATATTTTTGGCAAAGATGGTGGCAAAAACCTTGCTGAGGAATTTGATATCCCCTTTCTTGGGCAGATACCCATTGTGCAGAGCATAAGAGAAGGTGGCGACACAGGAATTCCGGTAATGGCAGGTGATGATGCTTTTACCAAAAAGGCATTCATGGATTTTGCAGGCAGGGCAGCCAGGGGTATAGCCATGCGCAATGCCAATATGGCTCCTACGGAAATACAGGAAATGGTAGTGTGAAACGATTTTGAAATCTGCCTGGAAATTTCTGATTCATTTAAAATTGGTCAAATTATAATATGTCATCCTTTTTCAAAACAACCGCAGGTGCATTTCTGCTGCTTTGCATGGCCTGCACAAGTAATAAAAAGATGAGCGCACAAAGTGGTACAAAAACCGGCAACCAGCAGGCAGTTAAATGGGATAAGCAGGGGCACCGTGGCTGCCGGGGCCTGATGCCCGAAAACACAATACCGGCGATGCTGAAAGCACTCGAATTTGGTGTAACAACACTGGAAATGGATGCAGTCATTACAAAGGATGGGCAGGTTATACTATCGCATGAACCCTTTTTCAATCATGAAATCACTACCAGGCCAGATGGCAGTTATGTAGCTGAAAAAGATGAACGCAACTTCAACATCTATAAAATGACCTATGAGGAAGTTAAAACATTCGATGTGGGGATGAAGCCACATCCACGTTTTGCACAGCAGCAGAAACTGAAGGCTATAAAACCCAGGCTTGCGGATTTGTTTGATTCTGTATTCCGGCACATGATGACGATGAGAAGACAGGCACCTGTTATGTACAATATTGAAACAAAATGTATGCCGGCAACTGATAATACCTATCACCCGGAGCCAGGGCCATTTGCAGAGCTGCTGATGAAAGTAATTATGGAAAAGGGGGTGGAAAAACTGGTAACCATCCAGTCATTCGACTTCAGGAGCCTGCAATACCTGCACCAGCATTACCCGGATGTGCAAACAGCCATGCTGATTGAAGATGACGATAAAACGCCTTTTGAGGAACAGTTGAAAAAACTGGGTTTTACTGCCAGTATTTACAGTCCTCATTATTCATTGGTTACACCCGAACTGGTAAAAAAATGCCACGAAAAAAACATGCGGCTGATACCATGGACGGTAAATGACAAAAAAGAAATTGAAAGGCTGAATAATTTGGGTGTGGATGGCATCATCAGTGATTACCCAAACCTGTTTCAGTAATTATTCTGATTACACGAAAAAATTATATTTGGCGGAATCTGTACTTTTTTACCCACATTCCGCCAAATATAAAAAAGCCTGCTGCCGGTTTAAACGCTTTTAAAAAGGTCATCCAGCAGCACTTCTGATTGTACCAGTTCATCTGCATACATGTTTTTATTAAGGCCAAAGCAGGTGATCATTGTAATAAAAACGGTTTTTCTAGTGCCCGTTTCTTCTCTGAAAACAGCCCTTTTAGTACGCAGGTTTGCAGCGTAATCTTTGGTGATGGTAAAGGGTGCGTCATAAAACTTCATTTCACAAAGGTTAATCACACCATCGGCTCTGTCTATCAGCATATCAACCTGAATGCCTTTGCGGCTTTTGTTGCCACTCAGCAAATAGCCCGATACTTCGGTATATACAACAGCCACTCCCAATGCAACTTTTATCTGGGGCAGGTGATACAAACAAATATTTTCAAAAGCATAGCCACACCAGCTTTTCCATGTCTGCATTTTTGCCAGGTTAATAAATGTACCTGCGCCACCTTTTCTTTTACCCTCGATAAACTCCAGGTAAAAAAGAGAGTAATGATCGGTAAGCCTGTACAGCATATCTTTCTTCTTTTTATCAAATGGCTGGTAAGAAGTGATGAAATCAGACTGCTCCAGTTCACTAAGTATTCTCGTCATACTACCTCCGTCGGCAAAGCCGGTAATATTCACCAGTTCTTTACGTGGCAATCCCCTCCACCTGCCTGCCAGCGCCCTCACAATGGCGATATGATTCTCCGGTTTATCATACAATGAATAGTACAATTTATCAAACTCGTCTTTTAATAAACCCTGTGCGGCAAAACATATCCTGTCTATATTTTGCGCCATGCTCTGCCCTTTACGGATTTCTTTGAGGTAATGCGGTATACCGCCTGTTACCATATACAACAATACAATCTGCTGCCTGTTGAGGATGATACTATTTTTTTGCAAAAAAGTTTCGGTTTCACCAAGCGTAAAGGGTTGCAACCGTATGAGCTGGGTGATTCTGTTGTGAAGGCTGCCACGGTGGTGTACTACATTTTTTATCATCCAGGAAGCGGCTGATCCGCAGATTACTATCACCATATTATTGTGAGAAGCCCAGTCGTTCCAGAAATGCCCCAGCGCCTCAAGAAAACCAGATTTGGCAGTGGCCATCCATGGCAATTCATCAATAAATATAACCCGTTTATTTTTTGACTTACTTTTTTGCAGCAACCCTTTTAAAAGGTTAAAGGCCTGCAGCCAGGTAGTGGGAAGTACCGCAGATTTTGACAACCGGAAAAACTCTCTTAATTTATTGGTAAAGTTCTCAAGCTGGCCGCTTAGAGGTGCATACTGTATGCCCGTAACTTCAAAACAAATATCAGGTGTATATACCTGCCGCACAAGATGCGTTTTACCTACCCTTCGCCTGCCTATTACAGCCACCATTTCAGAGGATGCCGTTTTAAGCATATCTCTTAAAATGCCCGTCTCTAAAGCTCTTCCAGCAAAGTTCTTATTAATCATCAAAATTTATATTTGGCGGAATCTATCCAAAAATACCCACATTCCGCCAAATATAAAAATTAAAAAAAAGGAAATACTTTATGTACCAAGCCATTTCCCTGCATTCCTGGACAATATTTTTTCCTGTAATTCCTTATCAAAATTCATTTCTTCAATCAATTTACCGGGATGGTGTTCGCCCAGCGGAAAGGGGTAATCGCTGCCGAGGCAGATTTTATCAGGCCCCATCAGGTCAATGATATACCGCAGCGCTGCGGGCTCATGCACCAGGCTGTCTATCCAGAATTTACCAATATAATTACGGGGATTAACAGCATTGTCAACCGCCACCAAATCGGGCCGTACAGTAAAGCCATGCTCAATACGCCCGATGGTAAACGGAAAAGAACCGCCACCATGTGCAAAAGCAACCCGCAGCCGGGGGAATTTTTCAAACACCCCGCCAAATATCATCGAACAGATGGCACGGCTTGTTTCGGCAGGCATACCAACTAACCAGGGCAGCCAGTATTTTTCCATCTGCTTTTCACCCATCATTTCCCAGGGATGTACAAATAATGCACAACCCATTTCTTCAGCTGCTTTGTAAAATGGAAAAAACTTTTCATCGCCCAGGTTATCTCCATTGATATTAGTGCCGATTTCTATCCCGGGCAGTTTCAGTTTTTGCACACAACGCTGCATTTCCCCTATGGCCAGTTGCACATCCTGCATGGGTACTGTACCCAATCCAATAAAATGTACTGAATCTTTTGCAACCGTATCTGCAATATGATCGTTAAAAAACCGGGATGTTTCCAGCCCATCCTGCGGCTTTGCCCAGTAGTTGAACAAAACAGGTATGGTAGACAATACCTGCACAGAAACCCCGGTTGCATCCATCTCCTTCACCCTTTCAACGGCATCATAGCAATTTGCTTCCACCTCCCTGAACAGCCTATCCCCCTTCATCATACAGGCTTTGCAGTTGCGGTGCTCAAGATGTATAAATTCACCATAACCAAATTTCTTTACCCAGTTGGGCATTACATCGGGCATGATATGTGTATGTATGTCGATCTTCATTTTATCAGTTGAAAAGGGATAGTTGAGAGTTGATAATTAACGATTCAATCTGGCTTTGGTTGTCTTTACTATGCTTATCAGCAGCTTTAATACTTCCTCTACATCTGCATTGATGCTGTCAAATTCTTTGGGGGAAATATAATCCGTATCTTTTAGGAGGATGAGCCAATAACCAGTTTCATTGGCTTCTTTCAATGCAATATTTACTTTGCTTAAAAAATCAGGCTTGGATTGGGCATGTTCCGCCTCTTTCAGCAACGCCCCAACAGCCGTTCCGCTCCGCAGCAATTGCTTTGACAATACATATTCTTTCTTCTCCTCCACAAGCCACTTATACAGCTTCACAACCCTTATTGCAAACCGGTAGCTCTTTTCTGCCACTATACTTTTTGCCATAACTAAAATAAATAATTATCAAATATCAAAATAATTATCCACTCTCAACTATCAACTATCAACT
>JANMDL010000695.1:0-3709 GCA_031376295.1 Chitinophagales bacterium | reverse complement strand
ACAGGGAAAATGTAATAAGTTTTCCTTACCAGCAGGGAGATATTATTTTCCTTGACAACATGCTGGCTGCTCACGGGCGCAATCCGTACAAAGGCGACCGCACCATTGCCACTGCTATTATTGAAGCAGCCTGCGATGAAGGATATAGTGCAGGGCTGCAAACCGGCATAGCAGGCTGATTACTGTATCAAAAAATTATTTACCTGTAAATACCAATCAAATGAAAATTGTACAGAGTTTCTGGACCAAACCTTTTCTGCAATCTGACGATGCAGTGGCAGGCAACAGGTTAAACGGTGGGTGGGTGTCCAGGGAATACAACTATTACAGCTGGGCACTGAGTTGCCTGCAGTTAAAAAAATATTACAGTGAAGTGGAAATTGTAACCGATGCACTAGGTAAGGAAATTTTAATAGATAAACTGAAGCTTCCGTATACAAATGTGGTTACTGAGCTTGACCAGCTGGCAAACCAGCATGAAGCATTATGGGCGCTTGGTAAGATACATGCCTATAAAATACAGCGTAAGCCATTTTTGCATGTGGATAATGACATATTTATATGGCAGCCTTTTGAAAGCCGTGTTCAGAATGCAGGGCTTACTGCACAGAATACCGAAATGACTACAGAAGTATACATGAATACGTTCAATTTTATACTTAAAAATTTCAGCTATATACCTGATTGTATAAAGGAGCTGCAGGGAAGCCGTTATATACCATGTGTAAATGCCGGCATCCTCGGGGGGAGCGATTTGAAATTTTATGAGGAGTATACAACGGAAGTGTACGATTTCCTTGGCAAAAATGATGCGGTTTTGCGGCGCTCACTTGATAAGATCGATGTCGGCTACATCAATGTTTTTTTTGAACAGGCCATTTTTTATGGTCTTGCCGGAAAAGGGAATAAAAAAGTACAGTGTCTTTTTCCGGAGGCCGTAAATACACCTCTTGACATAGGCTTTATGCACCTCGCCGGGCAAAACAAAGGGTTTGTTCACAGCTATGCTGTATTTAAACGACGGCGTATTCTTTATTCAATGGTGGAGATGAAACTTCGCATGCTCTACCCTGGTTATTACAAAAGAATCAAACAGCTTATTAACTCTTATGAATTGTAAATAAAATGATAGCAATAGAAAATAAAGAAAAAGTAATTGCGGCGCTGGTTAAGAAGGTACTTACGCAGTGCAGCAAATGCTTCCCGCTTACAGACGGCAGTTGTGCTACTGCCCCGGCGGCAATACCGGATAACATAGCCGGTGGTGAACTGGGTAATATTTTTATTCTCCTGGAAATTTTCAGAAAAACACAGGACGAAGATATATGGGCATCCCTTGAGGAAAAGCTCACAGCATTGGAAAACCGGTGTAATGATGAGCCAACAAATAATTACACTTATTTTTTTGGCCGCTCGGGCCTGGTCACCCTTTATCTTCATCTTTACGAAGAAAGAGGGCAGGAACTTTATCTTGAAAAAGCGCTTGAACTTGCGAAGGCTTTTCTTGAAAGCAGCTCCCTGAAATTTACACTTTTAGGAAGTATGTGCCTGTACGACGGACTTGGAGGTATTTTACTTGTATTCCTTAAATTGTATTCGCTTACCGCAGATGAAAATATTTTAAAGGCAATAGAAAGATTTACCAATAAGATCATACTGAGTGCCAGGTTGTCAAGGGAAGGCATTTTTTGGGATAACAGCCATAAAAACCCAAATGGCTTCGGGTTCAGGTTTGGTGCATCGGGAATCGCTTTGGTTTTTCTTGAATTAGGGCAATTCTGGGGTAATGATGCCTTTTTTGAACTTGCAAAACATGCATTGTGCTGCGAAGACAGGTACTGGAGTTATGATGAACATATATGGAAGCCACGGCCTGCTGGAGTAAATGTTGTGGCTGATTCAGCCGGGAATGGCAGGCCCGCTTGCTGGGATGCAATGGATGAGCATGGTACAATGGTGTATGTAAGAATGAAGTATGACAGCATTACGGGAACAGACTATTTTGAAAGCAAATGGAAGGCAGGCATGGAGATGCTTATCAGCAAATGCTTTAACGAAGCCTTCGCTGATGACAAAGAGACCATTGAAGCTGTTTCGAATACCGGCATTGTACTGCAGGAACTTGCAATTTATACCGGCGATACAAGAATTTCAGAAGCTGTTGTAATACTTACAGCCTCGGTCACCCGCTTTTTGAAACTGCCATGCGGCTGGGAATATAAAAACGGACTGATGAATATGCCCGGTGCGGCTGTTTATTTTCTTGCAAGACAAATGGAAACAGGAGACAGGCCTGCCTCTTCAGTCAATTTCCTGTTTAATGAATACGAGTCCGCCTTTTCAGGCAATATTGATATTGACTCAGTATTGCTTGCCTCAGCAGGAGAACTATTTAATATGATAGCAGAAAGAAATTTCACCTTTTCCTATCCTGTGCTCAAATCATATGCAGGCGGTTGTTTTGCCTCATTTTTTGCGGGTACCGCAAAATTTACATACGGCAGCATTAAACGGCAGTTTAAAAAACTTGCGGCACAGCACCCCGAAAGCAACAGGGCAGAATATTTACTGGACAGGGATATTTTTATGCTGGAAATACACGATGGGCTCGACAGCAGCAAGCACCGGGTTGACGAAGATGCATTTATTGAAGAAGCTGTTAATGTGGTTACACTTACTGATGATGAGCTGCTGGATACGAAATTTGTTTTTTGCGATAAAATATGGATACAGCGGCTTAAACCGGAAATCGATCTTTCTACTGTTATGGAAGCAGAGGATATGATTGAAATGTTATCGGGAGCAGAGCCGGCTTTGATAATCTGCTCTTATTCGCCGGCAGGGATTGTGGTTGCTGAGCAGGTAAAAGAAGACAGGTTGTTCCTTGAACAGTTTGTTCACCCTGCAACCTGCCGGGAAATAAGAGACCGAATTATGCAATTTATAGAACTGCAGCAGGAAGAAATTAAAACACTCATGCGGCTGAGGTTTGAAGTAACAAACGATGCCTTTTTAGAAAAAAGCATTACCAGGGCGCTCTGCTCGGTAGTGCGGTATTTTTTTGGAGAAGGTATTTTCAGGCGCACAGAATTGGCATAAACACCGTGACGGAAACGAGAATGTAATTAGTAATTAACAGTTTAAATAATTTAAAATTTTAGCATGAACACTTTAAAGAACAATACAGGCAGGTACGTTGCTTTTATTTTTTTGAGCCTTACAGGCGCATTGGGCAATATGAGTATCCTGTATCTTGTAAACGAAATTGTTGCAAATGTGGTTTCAGGTAAAGAAACCGATATACGCAGATATGCACTTTTTTTTGCGGCAGCACTTACTGTATTTTTTATATGCAGGTGGATTGTTTCCGCAGGCATTATAAATTTTACACAACGGCTGCTGCGTAAAACACGCATGGGTGTACTTACAACCCTCCTGAAATCATCTTATATGCCGCTTGTGAATAATAAGGAGCGCATATATTCAGCAATGACAAGAGATACCGGGAATATTGTCCAGGCATCTGTAAGCATTGTGGATATTATGGCCAATGCAATCATCACCATTATCTGTTTTGTTTACATGGGATTCCTTTCCTGGAAACTGCTGCTTTGTGTACTGGGTCTGCTTATTTTCACAGTAGGCATATATATGCTGAGCGAACGCAAGGGAAATAAGCTCTTTTCACAGGCAATGCAGCATGAGGATA
>JANMDL010000613.1:0-2964 GCA_031376295.1 Chitinophagales bacterium | reverse complement strand
TAGGAAGTAGTTAGTAGGAAGTAGTTAGCAGGAAGTAGTTAGACTCTTGCTGCTACTGGCTTTTCTTTTACTGTTAGCATTGTTAGCGATAATGTTTGCGGCTATTGTTTGATTGCCAATGATGTTAGTTTTGCTGATATTGGTTATTGCTTTACTGTACGCATTGTTACTTTTAATGTTTGTGCCTGTTGTTTTGCTGTTAGTGTTTATTGTTTTGCTGCGAGTATTTTTTGCGCCAATGTTTGTATCTATTGATTGACTGCGAGCATCTATTGATTGACTGCGAGCATCTATTGATTGACTGCGAGCATCGTTTGCAGGGCTGCATTTTGCCATTGCGGCAGTGTAATTATTTAATGCTTTGCTGCATTTGTGCTTTGCCTGCCTGCATTTTGCCGTTGCGGCAATGTAACTGCTTATTGCTTTGCTGCATTTTGCCGTTGCGGCAGTGTACCGGTTCATTGTTTTGCTGTAGAGGTTGACTGCACTGCTGCACTTGTTGATTGTTTGATTGTAATTGTGCGCTGCAGCGATGTAATTGTGCATTGCGGGGCTGTGTTTTTTTGGGGAATGTGCTGTGGTATTGGGTTTTAGCCCACAATTGACAGGATGGCAGGGAGTGTTATGGGTTATGGGTTTGAGCTTGGTTAGTTTTGAATTAAGTTTTGTGATGCGGCACGAACATCAACAGGGGCAGATGCAGGTGGTTGCCCGGGTTTATCCGCAAGAGCCTTTGGCGGATATTCGGGTAGCAGCTCTTTTCTGCGCCGGGGTCTCATGCCTGCGCACATAGCCACTCTATGAAGACCCCGCCGGTACGGAGGTACGGAAAAATTATGCATTAAGAATTTAAAACCAATTAAGAATTAAAAATCAGGAATTAAGAGTTGAAAATTGTGCGGCTTTGGCGTGCTTTCGGCTTTGGGGAGTATCGCAAGGTGCGGATTCAATTAATATCAAATTAAGAATTGAAATACTTGCGGTGAATGCTGTCCTGTTTTACCAATACTTTTACTGGTATTAAAAATACCGCTATACATTAAATAAAATTTGGCTATTTAAATGCAGGTGCTTATCTTCATACAGCAAAAACAGCAAATATCCTCCATCTTACGAAGTACCAAACCAGGATTAAACAGATTGCACGGATTAAGTTTAACACGTATTAATCAGATTACACGAATTGGATTACATGAATTGGGCAGATTCCACGGATTACAGGAATTTATTTGAACAGTAATTAACTAAACCAGTACACTTAACAGCACTATGCACCCTCTACTAACTAAAAAAGCCCTTGTATACTATATTGTATGCAGCACTTGCTGCGGTACGACTACTGCACAGCAGCCGGGTACGGATAGTTCAATTATTTCTGTAAAGCTTGCTAATAAATTTGCGGCACAGGTTAGCCGTAAAACGGATACTTATTACCGGCGCATTACGGATAAAACAGAAAAGACATTGGAGCGGCTGGCAAGGTTTGAGGGACGGATAAAAGCACTATTGCAAAAGGCCAGCCCGGAAACTGCGGCGAGGCTGTTTGATAACCAGCCCACATTTACTGATGTGCTGGCCAGATACAGGGAAGGCAAGGTGATTGCGGTACAGTATGGCAGGCCGTATGATGAGTACCGGGATAAGTTAAATAATACGATGGGGTATTTGGCATCACCTGAGACCTCATCCCTATCCCTTCTCCAAGGGAGAAGGGCAACAGTAGAGAGTGTTGCGGAGAACAGAGCGGAGAAGGTTTTGGCGGTTAAAGAAAAACTGCTGCGGTTGGATAGTTTGGTGAATAATACCGAAGCGGTGCAGCAGTTTATTAAGGAAAGGAAGAAACAATTAGTTGACCAGGCCATACAATACATTGGTAAAAGCAAGTGGCTGCAAAAGATAAATAAGGAGTCGTACTATTACCTGGAGACGCTTCGGAATTACCGTGAAATATTCAGCGACAGTAAAAAGGCAGAGGCAACCGCCCTTGCCATCCTGAACAAAATACCCGCCTGGAGGGAGTTTATCCGTAAGAACAGTATGCTGGCCAGTTTGTTTGCAGTGCCGGGTGGTGGTGCGGGGCAGAGTTTAGCCGGGCTCCAGACCCGTCAGTCGGTTCAGAACCTCATCCAGCAAAATTTTAGAAGCGGCCCCAATGCCATGGCTGCATTGCGTGATAATGTGCAGGCTGCACAGGCGCAACTCAATCAACTGAAAGACAAAGTACTGCAGGCTGGTGGCGGCAGCAGCAATGAAGATCTGCCTGATTTTAAACCCAATTCTGCCAAAACCAAAACTTTTATCCAGCGGTTGGAGATAGGTACCAACATGCAGCACCAGCGGGGCAACAGCTTTTTACCGGTTACGAGTGATATAGGCCTGAGCGTTGGCTACAAATTAAACGACCGATCCATAGCAGGTATTGGTGTAAGCGGAAAAATGGGCTGGGGCAAAAGCATACAGAATATACGCATTACAGGCGAAGGTGCATCTATGCGTACTTTCTTTAACTGGAAACTAAAAAGCAAAGGTAGCTTTTGGCTGAGCGGTGGTGCTGAACTTAATTACCAGAGCAGGTTTTACAGCACAGCCATACTGAACAATTTTAACAACTGGCAACAGAGTGCTTTGATTGGTGTGATGAAGAAATACAGCGTGGGGAAAAAGATGAAAGGCAGCATGAGCATCTTGTATGATTTCCTTTACAATGTGCAGGCTCCGGCAAGGCAGCCGGTGGTTTTCAGGGTGGGGTACTCGTTGAAGTAATTAAGAATTATGAATTAAAAATTAAGAATGAATACAGTGGACAGGCTGCTTAGCTGGGTTAATGTTAACAGCCATCTGTCAACTTGAGTAAACCAAAGACAGCAAATACAACATGATGAAAACAAACAAAAAAATTCTGTTACTACTGCCGCTTTTACTACTGCTGGCTGGTATATCAAAGGCTCAGTCGCAAGCTAATTC
>JANMDL010000547.1:0-2748 GCA_031376295.1 Chitinophagales bacterium | reverse complement strand
CGCAACTGCCTGTCTACACGGCGGCTTTCATGGCGCTCCGTACCAAGGATAGCCAGACCAGCAACTTCTTTAACACCTGGGCCCAGCTTTATATCCGTACCACGACCAGCCATATTGGTGGCAATGGTAACAGCACCGGTTAAACCCGCTTCTGCAACTACTTCGGCTTCCCTTGCGTGCTGCTTGGCGTTGAGTACATTATGCGGAATATTTTTCTGCTTCAGCATACGACTGAGTAATTCACTCACTTCAACCGATGTGGTACCAACCAGTGTTGGTCTACCGATGCTGCGCAATCTTTCTATTTCTTCAATTACAGCTTTGTATTTTTCCCGCTTGGTTTTGTACACCAGGTCCTGCTCATCTTTACGGGTTACCTTTAAATTGGTAGGAATGTTTACCACATCTAATTTATAAATACTCCACAATTCCGCAGCTTCTGTTTCTGCGGTACCCGTCATACCAGCCAATTTATGGTACATCCTGAAATAGTTCTGCAGGGTTACCGTGGCATAGGTTTGGGTACTGGCTTCAATCTTCACATTTTCCTTTGCTTCAATGGCCTGGTGCAAACCATCACTGTAGCGGCGGCCATCCAATATACGGCCTGTTTGCTCATCCACAATTTTTACCGCTTCGTCCATCACTACATATTCAATATCCTTATCAAACAAAGTGTAGGCTTTCAGTAATTGCTGTACGGTGTGTATGCGGTCGGCCTTTACTGAATATTCGTTCAGCAGGTTTTCTTTGCGGTGCAGTTTTTCTTCCGTTGTCAAATCTGTTCTTTCAATCTCTCCCAGCTTGGTAGCAATATCCGGCAGTATAAAAAATTCAGGATCTTCCCCGGCACGGGTAATCAGGTTAATCCCCTTATCGGTCAGGTCAACCTGGTTGTTTTTTTCATCAATATGAAAGAACAGCTCCTGGTCCACTTTGGGCATTTCTTTCTGCTGGTCGGCCAGGTAGTAGTTTTCGCTTTTCTGCAGCTTTACCCTTATGCCAGGTTCGCTCAGGTATTTTATCAGTGCTGTATTTTTTGGTAAACCCCTGTGGGCACGCACCAGTGCAAGACCGCCATCTTTGGGGTCATCGTTACCTTCGGCTATTTTTTTCTTTGCTTCAATTAAAAAGTTGTTGGTTGCTTTTTTTTGCGCTTCTACTAGTTTTTCAATGCGTGGTTTCAGGTCAAAGAATTGTTGTGTATTATCGTTATGTCCTACCGGTCCGCTGATGATTAAAGGTGTACGGGCATCATCTATCAATACACTATCCACCTCATCCACCATCGCAAAGTGATGCTTGCGCTGCACCATCTCATCCGGGTTATGCACCATGTTATCCCTCAGGTAATCAAAACCAAACTCATTATTGGTGCCATAAGTAATATCGGCGTTGTAGGCATTGCGCCGTGCATCACCATTGGGTTCATGCTTATCTATGCAATCCACCCTAAGGCCGAGCCACTCAAAAATGGGTCCGTTCCACTCACTATCCCTGCGGGCCAGGTAATCGTTTACCGTAACAATGTGTACGCCTTCGCCAGCAAGTGCATTCAGGTAGGCAGGCAGGGTACTCACTAATGTTTTACCTTCACCCGTTGCCATTTCAGCAATCTTACCATCATGCAATACTGCGCCACCAATCAACTGCACATCGTAATGCACCATGTTCCACTTTACAATACCGCCGGCAGCCGTCCAGCTATTTTTATATACAACCTTATCGTCTTCTATCCTGATATGGTCTTTTTTGGCGGCCAGTTCCCTGTCGAGGTCGGTAGCAGTACATTCAATCTCCTCATTTTCCTTAAAGCGGCGGCTGGTTTCCTTTACCACGGCAAAGGCTTCGGGCAAAATCTGCCTCAGCACTTCTTCTATCTGCTTGTCTCTTGTTTTCTTCAGTTCATCCACTTCTTTGTAAATACCATCACGGGCATTTATTTCTGTGGCGGGCAAATCTTCGGCGGCCTGCTTTTTTTCTGCTATTTCTGCATCAATTTGTGCCAGGTGCTCCTGTATTTGCTTTTTGAACTGCTGTGTTTTATGGCGCAAGTCGTCGTTGCTTAATGTGCGAAACTGGTCAAAGGCCTTTTTGGCCTTCTCCACTTCGGGCATCAGCTTTTTAACATCTTTTTCGCTCTTGTTACCACCAAATAATTTCGATAAAAAACCTGACATAAAATTCCGTGTTAATGGGTATTGCCTGAATAAAAATTAATAATGACTTTTACACTGTCAAATATGGTGCTGAAAAATAATTCCGGGCCAAATTGACAGGGTTGCAAAGGTAAGGTTTAATGTGCTGATTTGATAAAGTGCAAATGGGCAAATGAGCAAATATGACAATGCGCAAATGTAAAAGCAGGGCGGCGTTTTGAACGGGAAGGGATGAGAATGACTGGATTTGGGCTTTTTTTAACTTACTTTTCCATAAAATCGGGTATTAACAGGCAATAAAACAAGTTTATATATGCAAATCAAACAGTTTTTAACAGTAACAGGCATTTTAGCAGGCATGGGAGCATGCACCAGCAACGAAATAGGCAACAGCAAGGATGTGGCCCAGGAATCCATTTACCAGCAATACAGCATCAGCTATGCCGAAGGCGACGAAAAGGCAGCTATACATGCCCAATTCAGGTTTGGAGGCAAAAACGGCACTACGCTTTTATTAAATGATCCCAGCAACATCAGTTTTGATGGCACAACTATTAAAGTAGACAGCAGTGACCTTGGCGTCGCCTTT
>JANMDL010000508.1:0-11525 GCA_031376295.1 Chitinophagales bacterium | reverse complement strand
GTTTTGAAAATTCTGTATCGCCCTTTCCCTTTCTATCGGTGAAGTGCTGCCATCAAAATACTCATAAGGTATTGCTCCTTCTTTCAGTTTTCCCCTTATCAGCGCCAGCATGCCCAAAAACTGCGAAAATATCAAGGCCTTGTGGTCGCCTATATTTTCTGTAATTTCCCTGGTAAGCTCGTCGAGCTTTATGGAGTGATTGGGGTATTTTTCTTCTTCGTTCAATATTGCCGGGCTGTCGCATATTTGCCGCAGCTTCATCAGGCCCTGCAATATGGTGAGCTGGCTTTTTTCCATGCCCTGCTCCTCTATCACACCCATAATCTTATCCCGGTAGCTGTTGCGGTATGCATCGTAAATCTTACGCTGTTCTTTTTCCATTTCGCAAAACAGGATGGTTTCTGTTTTATCGGGCAGGTCCTTTGCTACCTGCTCCTTTGTACGCCGCAGTATGAAAGGATACAATAATTTCCGCAGGTGATCTTTCTGTTCCGGTTCACCAAACTTATCAATGGGCGTGGCAAATTCATTTCTGAAAAACTCCACACTGCCCAGCAGGCCCGGGTTCAAAAAGTTCATTTGTGCAAAAATGTCGAACGTATTATTCTGCAACGGTGTACCGCTCATGCACAACCTGTTTTTAGCAGTAAGCAGGCAGGCCGCCCTGGTTACTTTGGAAGCCGGGTTTTTTATCGCCTGGCTTTCATCTAATACCACATAATCAAAAAGGGTATTTACCAGCACCTGTATATCGCTGCGCAGTGTACCGTAAGTGGTAATTACAATATCAAACGCTGCCATGGTTTCCGGGCTGCGGGAACGCATGCTGCCATGGTGTATATAATGTGTAAGGGTGGGGGTAAACTTTTTTATTTCGTTGGCCCAGTTATAAATAAGCGTGGTAGGGCATACCACCAGTGCTTTTAAACCGCCGGTACTGCTTTTGTAATATTGCAGCATGGTAAGTGCCTGCACAGTTTTTCCCAAACCCATATCATCTGCCAGAATTCCGCCCCAGCCCACATCGTTCAGGTAGCTGAGCCATTGATAGCCGGATATCTGGTAGGGGCGCAGTATCGGCTCCAGGTTAGCCGGAGCAGCTATTTCGGGTATCTGCTTAAAACTACCGATGCGTTCCATTTTTTCGCTTAATGCAAAACTCAGCTCATCCTCATTACGGTTCTGGTATAATTCATCTATTACGCTTACGTGGTACTTGCTCAGGCGTAACTGGCTGTTTTTGCTTTCGGCCACCCGGAATAGTAAAGAGTAACGCTTGAGCCACTCTTCGGGCAAAATACCGAGGCTGCCATCGCTCAACTGCACAAAGGATTGTTTGCTGGCCAGTGCTTTTTTAATATCGCTGATGGTTGCACGCTGTTCGCCAAACTCTACCTCCACTTTTGCATCAAACCAATCAAGCCCGCTGCTTACATGCACATGTGTGGTGGGCCTTGCTGTGTTAAACCGGAAATTGTTTAACGCTTCAAAACCATATACCGGCACGTTCATTTCCTTCATAGCATCTACAAACAGAAAGAACCAGTTGTTACGCAGTACATCCGGCCCCTTCAGTACCAGCGTATTGCTTTCCTGCGGATGAATGAACTGTGAATGCAATGCCTGCAATTTTTTCATAAAGGCTGCTTCGGCTTCCTTATTGCGGTGTACCAGCAGTATCTTATCGCCATCGGGTATGGTAATGGTTTCCTTATCTGTATGCCTTGTTTTATAGCCTTTGTAACTGAATACTGGCTGAAACACCAGGTAGTCTCCTTTTTCCTGCAGCATCAGCTCCACTTCCGGCTCACCGCTCTTTACTTCTTTAATGAGTGATTTATCAAACTCCACATGGTAATCCCTGGTTAGCGGCAGTATTATTTTCTGCATTTCTGCCGCCCAGTCGGCGGTGTTAAGTACCAGGTTGCCTTTATCAATAAATTTTTGTGCCTGTATGGCATCATCGGGTTTTTGCCAGGTATACAAAACGCCTTTGTACAAAAAAAGCAGGCTGCTGGTACATTCGTTATCAGTAAGTGGTACCGTTTCTTCGTCAATCTTTACATTACAGGTAATTTCAAAGCGGTTGTTTTTGGCCACCACTTTAAACCAGGGTTCAAGGTGTTTATTGCTGGTAAATACCGGTTTCAGTAATTCGGTTTTAAATACTTTTTTTTCTGGCAGGTAAAAAATAAATTTGTTTTCTGCTTCGTCTTCCAGCAGCTTTTTAAGTTTGGGCTGCAGGTACTCAGCAATCAGCGCCCTTGTTTCCTCGGGCAAATCATCTCCTTCGGTATGGATGATATTTTCCCAGATACCGCTGAAAGGGGAATTGCGGTTGAGGTATTTATTTATTTCGCTGCCCTGCAGTTTTCGTAACTGTTGAAACAGCATCTTGTCTTCTTCGTTAAACACTTCGGTATTTACAAATTTTGCCAGATCCAGTTTTTCTGTTTTACCAGTAAATTTTGATCCTGTTTCATCAGCTTCTCCCTGCACAGCATCTACGCTGAAGTTGGGGTACAAGGCTTCGTTAAAATTAAATACCAGTCCCATTTTTTTATCCGGCCCTTCTGCCACTTCTACCGCCGGGCCTGTGTTAAACCGCTCTGTTTCGGGTATGCCCCGCCGGGCTATTTCGCCGGGCGCCACCCGTTTGATATTGGTATCTAATAATTTTAAAAAAGGTTTTCCTTCTTTGTAAATAAATTCAAATTTACCAGCAAGGTCATCAGTAAGGCTGTAGCCATATATCTGCAGCAGCTTATTTTTTTCCTTATCCCAGTTGCGTATGGTATCAAAATAGTTTGGGCCGTAACCATTAAGCAGTTGCAGAAACAGCAGCACTTTGTGTTCGCAAAGCGGATGCTCCATTTCGGCACAGGTACAGGAAGTATCAAAGTTGCGTTCGTCGTTTTTTTGTATTACCAGCGGAAAACTGTGTCCGCTAAAAACCAGTTCGGCTTCAATTCTTTCGTTAACGGCTTTTACAATGGTAGCTTTGTTGGCCCGCAGCATATTTTCAGCAGCGGCATATATATCTGGTGATGAAAACAGTTTGATCATCTTCAGATCAATAAACTTCATTTTGGCTACCGTGTGCTGCTGGTGGTATTGTACGTTGTTGCTGCCCAGCATATTCCTGTCCACCATTTCCTGTAATTGAAACAGGGCAGCAGCTTCGTGGCGGCATATATCGCCCAGGTTGTATGGGCAACTGCAGCGCAGGCTTATCGTTTTGGGATCAGCATATTTCTGGATGTATACCTTGTAATAAGTATTGTATCCATCGTCTTTTACCCTGAATACTACAGAACCCATCAACTGGTCATGCTCCACCAGTTCCACAAAATTGATGGCGTGTATTTTTTTTCCCCGGCGTATAACTTCGTCGGTACCGCTGTTATACACATGCTTAATAAGATGAGGTAATGCCAATTTTTTTTATCTGTTTATTTTTTCTATCGTTTTTTTCAATTGCGGATTGGGCAATTTGCAAAAGTAAAGGAAAAAAGACGACTTATTGGCGTAAAATTGAAAGTTTATGAAGAAAAATAACCATAAAGACTTCCTGCCCGGGTTATAACAGGTATAGCTACTTTATACTATTTGTTGCCATCCCGCATTGAACCACAGAAAATATAATAACAGTGTTGCTGTGTTTCAGTGGCAAACAAACATGCAGAAACAGAACTATTGTACAAGATGCTGCTGCGCAGATTGGAAGCGGATACAAACACTGAAGCGCTGTTTTTAATATTTTGTATTAAAGTACTTCTGCAGCGGCATTAAGCCCTGAAGTATTGTGCATTTTACACTTCTTTCTTTTCGTCATATTTTGCTGAGGCTTCCTGTGCTTTTTCAAAATCCAGCACCACACCATTGATGCAGTAACGCAGTCCGGTTGGCGGGGGGCCATCTTCAAATACATGACCCAGGTGGCTTTTGCAGCGGCCACATTCCACTTCAGTACGTGTCATGCCATGCGCATGATCAGGCGTATAAATAATGCTGCTCTTGCTTACCGGCTCATAAAAACTGGGCCAGCCGCAGCCGCTTTCAAACTTGGTATCACTCTTAAAAAGCGGGTTACCACATACGGCACAGTAGTAAGTACCCGCATCTTTTACATGTTCCAACGGGCTGCTCCAGGCTCTTTCGGTACCTTTTTCCCTTGCTATGTGGTAAACCTCTGCAGAAAGAAGCTCCTTCCATTCAGTATTGCTGAGGTTCAGCCTGTTGCTGTCTTTTTTTGAATAAACGGGGTTTTTTTGTTGATCGTTGTTCATTTTATTGTTTTTTTGCTCAATACCCTACCAATATACTATAATAAAGGTTCCACGGTTCAAATAAAGGCTTTCCTTATTGTTAAACAGCGTAGTTTTTAAATGGTTTACAATATACGAAGTAGTTTTTATGGGAGTTTTCAACGATTTGTTAATTTCCGTAACAAAATTATAAACTTCATATATTATATTTGTCATTCACACAGGTTAGTAAGTATATGTTTAATTTAATACTATTCGGCCCACCGGGCAGTGGTAAAGGTACGCAAAGCGAAAAGCTGATTGCCACTTATGGTTTAAAACACCTGAGCACCGGCGACTTACTGCGCAGCGAAATTACCGCAGCCACCCCATTGGGTATGGAAGCAAAAAATTTAATGGATAAAGGCCAGTTGGTGCCTGATGAAGTGGTAATTGGTATGATCAGCTCTGCTTTAGATGCTAATCCTGATGCCAAAGGGTTTTTATTTGATGGCTTTCCACGCACAGGTGCACAGGCTGAGGCGTTGGACAAACTGCTTGACCTGAAGAAAACGGCCATCGCCGTAATGATAGCACTGGAAGTAAGTGAGGAAGAACTGGTTAAACGCCTGCTGAAACGTGGCGAAACCAGTGGCCGCAGCGATGACACCAACGAAACCGTAATAAGGGCCCGCATTACCGAATACCATAATAAAACTGCCGCCGTAGCCGATTACTATAAAAAATTCAGTAAGGTAGTGATGATAAAGGGTGAAGGTACTGTGGATGAGATTTTTGGATTGCTGTGCGGGGAGATTGATAAGAAAATGGGATGATTGAAATGTGCAAATGAGAAAATAGACCAATGTGACAATTAAAGAACTGCATTTTTTATAAGGGAGCCGGGAGCTTCCTTTTTTTGTGGGGAATGAATGAGGTAAGGATTTTTCTGTCATTTATGGATATTTATTGATAGTAAAGACGCCGATGCTTACGCCATCGGATTATACCCGATTATTTTTTGCAAGAGTACCGGAGCAGACATGTACAGGTTTTGCAAAATTGACTATTATCCTGTTGATAACATTGAAAATGGAAATCTCCCAAATTTTCGATAAATTTATTAAACAACAAAGCGTATGTCAAAAGCAGCAATAAAAAAGGAACTGATCAGCCGCATTGAGGCCATGGAAGACGAGGGCGTGCTGGAAGAAGTGTATCGCATACTGGGGATTAACACGGGTGATATTGATACTGTAGTACTTTCCACCTTTCAGCAATCTACCATTGATGCAGGATTAAATGATATTGAACTGGGCAATACCCTAAGTGATGATGAAGCAAACCGTGATATAGCGCAATGGCTAAAAAAATAGAATGGTCGGCCACCGCCCAAAACAACCCCTTTCCCGTTAAGCGGTAATACCAATGTTTGGGTGCTTTTAGTAGCATACTTTTTTAACTATTCAACCAATCAACTTATTTCCCCCTTATTTTTACACCATGCTTCATCATCCCCTGCCGCAAAATGTATTTGTGTGGGTGCTTGCCCCGCACCTGCATACCAGCGACCCCAACCTGGAGTACTATTACGATTTTACCCAAAGCATTGAAGAATATACCCGGGCTTTTGCAGTACTGCAACTCCCCTGGCAATGGCAGCCGGTTACGGTTGACAACTACAAAGAAATAATTGACGGCATCTGCCATAACAGCAAGGAACAGACGAATATATTTTTTAACCTTTGCGATGGGGATGAGGTAAACGGTACGCCCGGTATTTCAGTAGTGCGCTACCTGGCAGAAAAGAAACTGATTTACACCGGTGCAGAAGCAATCTATTACCACCTTACCACTTCCAAAATTATTATGAAGCAGGCTTTTGAGCAGGCGGCTGTGGCCACGGCTGAATGGGCGGCCATTACGGATGCGGATGCTATACCCGGGGATATATGCACAAAGCTTGGCACGCCTGTAATTGTAAAGCCTGCTGTAAGTGGTGGCAGCATGGGCCTGGGTGTAAAAAATGTGGTGAATGATAATGCCGCTTTAAAAAATGTAGTGGCAGAAATATACAAGGGCTACCATGGCTGGGATCTTGCTTTTGGCGGTATTGTGGCCGAAAAATTTATTGCCGGGCCAGAATACACTTCGCTCATCATCGGCGATTACCGGCAACCGGGTAACGCAATCATTTATCCGCCGGTGGAAAGGGTTTTTCATAAAGCATTAAAAGAAGAGGAAAAATTTTTAAGTTTCGACAGGCTTTGGGAAACCTACGATGAGGAGAATCCCATTGGTGAATATGAGCATTTTTATGAATACTGCCTGCCCGAAAATGATACCATTACCAATGCCATTAGCACATTGAGCTGGCGGGCTTACTGCGCCGTAGAAGGTACCGGTTATGGTCGTGTTGATTTACGTATGGACAAAGCGACCGGGCAATTGTATGTGCTGGAAGTAAATGCACAATGCGGCCTTAGCGAAGATGAAAATTTTACCTCCATCGGTGCTATACTGCGGCTGGGCAACCGGCACTTTGCTGGCATGGTTAAAGAAATTATTAACGATGCACTGGAACGTAATAAACACTAACCAATTTATGCAGGTTTTATGCTATATTATGTGCATAAAAATAATCCCTAACTATATTTTTATCGCAATTAAACTTTAGCTTTGAAATGACAGTCAAAATCCGATTAACTGTTACATATTTCACTGCATGAAAATTTGCGTACTGCAACCAGACTATTCCACATCTTCTGTTGATTATAAAAATTATGATCCGCCAAGGGAACTGTCTCATTTATTGCCCGGAATGCAGGTAGATAACGTGTTTTTAAACAAACTCACCACTTATAAACAATTGAAGGCGCTGAAGCAGCAGGGATACGACTGTTTTGTAAATCTTTGCGAAGGCTATCTTGAATGGGAGGTACCATCCATTGATGTGATTTATACCCTGGAGTTGCTGCAGATGCCTTTTACCGGGCCTACCACACAGTTATACGATCCATCCAAAGAGCTGATGAAATATGTAGCTTATACAGAGGGCATCAATACACCTGCTTATGCTTTAATTGATAAGCCGGAAAATATACGTAAACAATGCAGCCACCTGCAATTTCCACTTTTTGTAAAACCGGCCAAGGCAGGCGATAGTCTTGGTATTGATGATAAATCGCTGGTTAACAACCCGGCCGAACTAAAACAAAAAGTAACACAGGTTTTGCAGGAATACGAAGCGGTGCTGGTGGAAGAATACATCAAGGGTCGTGAGTTTACGGTACTGGTGGCTGCCAATGCTGCCGACCATAAAAACAGTACCGTATTCAAACCCGTGGAATTTATTTTTCCGGAAGGCAGGACTTTTAAAACCTACGCACTCAAAACATCTGAGCTGCACCCTGAATGTAATGTTGCCGTAACAGATAAGGCACTGGATACACAACTAAGGGAAGCATCCAGCCGTATCTTCCGCAGTTTTGGCGGGGTTGGTTATGCCCGGATGGACTTCAGGATGAATGAAGCTGGCGAGCTTTTTTTCTTAGAGGTGAACTTTACCTGCTCTGTTTTTTACACAGATGGCCTGGAGGGTAGTGCTGATTATATATTAAAACATGATGGCATTGGGCAGGCTGGTTTTTTACGCCATATTATTGCCGAAGGTATTGCCCGCCACCGCCGCATGCAAAAGAAATATGTAATGAAAGGGAACTCCATTGCAGGTTTTGGCATATATGCTTCCACCAATATTGTGGCAGGTGAAATTTTGTTTAAGGGTGAAGAAAAGCCACAACGTATTGTTACCAAAAGCCATATTGAGCGCCATTGGAACGAGGATGAAAAAAAACTCTTTCGCCACTATGCCTACCCCATCAGCAACGAAGTATATATTTTATGGGACAATAACCCTGAAGGTTGGGCTCCGCAAAATCACTCCTGCATGCCAAATACAGGCTATGCGGGGCTTAATGTAGTAGCTTTAAGAGATATCAGCTCCGGGGAGGAACTTACATTAGACTATGCCGACCTGTTGAATGAAGAGTCAGAAACCTTTGACTGTCAATGCGGTACAAAAAATTGCAGGGGTACAATAAAGGGTGCTGAAGGTAATTCTGTCACCCTTCGGGAAGAGGGGGTTCTTGATAATTCACAATTCCTTAAATAACCAGTCCTGCCCACGCAACAAAGTTTTTGTAACTTTGCATTAAACTTTTGAACTACTAAAGCGTCCAAAATTCAGTTCTACTAACCCCACAAACTGCTTTGCAGTTACCTTATTTTGCCGGTACAAGGCAATAGGTTTTCGGGGCGCTTTTCAGGTAAAACGTTAACATAACCCATTAAATGATGGCCGGATTAAATACCGGGGTAAATCATTTTAAACAGAATCTCTATGTCCAGGATTTTTATCATTAAAAATATTTTCTTAAAGCATAAGTACCAGCTTTTGCTTACTTACACTTTATTCGGGCTTGAAATGCTGGGCTTACTACTGCGTCCTTTTTTTCTGGGAGTTGCGGTTAACGGGTTGATTGAGGGCAGCTACAACGGTTTGATATTGCTTGCATCTTCTCATGTAGCCTGGCTCATCATCGGTTCTATCCGTCACATGTATGATACCCGTACCTATTCGGCCATTTACACATCATTAGTAACACGCCTCCTCAGCCGGCGCTTTGCCGGGGGCGAAATTTCCAAATTAAGTGCACACTCAACACTTGCCAGGGAATTTGTTGACTTTATGGAATATGACCTCAATTATGTAATTGAAGCCTGCTACAACCTGGTGGGGTCGCTGATACTGTTATATTTTTACGATAAAAATGTAATGCTGCTATGCCTGGTAGTTTTATTGCCGGTTATGCTGGTGAGCTATTTTTACGGTAAGCGTATGAAAAAATTTACCAAGTATAAAAACGATGAGCTGGAAGACCAGGTAAGCATTATCGGCACCAGGGACAAAAAACGGATTTTTAATCATTACCAGAGCCTGCGCCGCTGGCAGATAAAGATATCTGATATGGAAGCGCTTAACTTTGGTATGATGGAAATGATTTCGGTGGTGGTGCTGGTGACCGCCCTGCTTATTACGGTAAAAACCGGTCCGCAAACTGCCTTGATGGCCGGCAGCATTATTGGTATTTACAATTATATACTCAAGTTTGTTTCGGGGCTTGATACCATTCCTTATATGGTGCAGCGCATTACTTCTTTAAAAGATATTATGCAGCGTATTGAAGTAGGGGTTGATGAAAATGATGATCCGGTAAAAAGGCCTTCGCTTACGGTTGTAAGGAGCAGCGAAACCGGTTTGGCTGTTGCCAATTAAATGCTAACTTAGATAAAGCATTACGATAAATGTGCTAAGTTTTTTTACTATAACCCATTATTTTTTTTATATGATTGTAACAGCGCCGCAGCGTGTTGTGAGCCAGCATGTATTTGCTGAGGTATTAAAAGATACCCAAACCGGCAACCAGTACTTACACAGCACAAAAACTTTTCAGCCCGGTGATATTATCAGTCATTTCAGCGCTGCCGGTGTTTTTGATACACCCAGTTATCTTACCGTACAAACCGCTGATGACAGGCATATAACATTGGTGCCTGAATTTTTACAATACATTAACCACAGTTGCAGCCCCAATATGTTTTTTGATACAACCGGTATGCAGTTGCTTTGCCTGCGCAAAATTGTACCCGGCGAGCAGTTTACCTTTTTTTATCCCGGTACGGAATGGGAAATGGCGCAGCCCTTTGCCTGCCGCTGCGGAACTGTGGATTGCATCGGGCATATTTCCGGCGCATCTCAATTACATATTGCTGTTATGAGCAGGTATAAGTTAACGGATTATATACAACAGAAACTGCAAAGGCGCAATTGCTGATTTATTATTCTGTTTACGCTTACAATACCAATTACGTTATGGTTATCTGCTGACTTTTAAGCTCAGTACCATTTGAATCAGTTACAACCATTGCAAATTCGCCGGCTACTGTTGGTGTATAATTAAATGAAGCTGTGGTGGCAGTTTTTTGAATATCTGTAATCGCTGTATCTCCTATTTTTACTGAAAAACTGCTTTTGTCAAATCCTGTACCTGTAATGGTAATGGTAGCTGCACCATCAGCCAATGCTAAGGCAGCGGGTACAATACTTTCAATTATTATGGCAGTATTAAGTAAATCGGGTCTTGCCGGTTGCCCCTGTGTAGCACCTTCCTGAAAAACAACAGCAAATACCTGCCCCAGTTTTTTTGTAGCCCTGTCAGTAAACAAGCCGGCAAGTATGGCTATGGATACAACTCCGTACAAGTTAATATTTGTAGTAGAGTTAGAGCCATTTAAAAAGCCTGCCCTGAATAAAATATAAATACAAATGGCCAGTGCTGCTGCAATAAAAGGCTTTACACAATACCACATTATCCATCTTTTTCTGAATCTATCGGCACCAATAAAATTGGTTAAGGATGTAGCAATATGTACCATATTTCCCAAAAAGCCACCCAGTGCTATCAATACCATAATAAGTGTATTGAGGTCAATCAGGCATGCCGGCTTTTTTACTTCATTTTTCATGTAAGGCACCACCCTGGGCATAACCTCTGTATCATTTCCTGCCGCATCAACAGCAACGCTGTCTGTTTGGCTGTATAATGAAACGGCAAACCATTGATATATATATTTAGCCGACTCGGCTCTCGGGCTGGGCATCCTGTCGGGCCAATGTGCAATCATCGTTATAACTGTTCCTGCAGTTAATACTATCAGCAAAAAACCTGCAAGCCATTTTCCTTTTACTGAAATTTCACTTTGCGCTGCCGTAGGATTATTGGGGTTTGTGTTACCGGCAGGTACATTATTATTTGTTTGTGCCATTTTACAGTTGCTTAAGGTTTACAAATTTTATACAATATAACATTTTGTTCTTATATGTACAATTTTAACAATAAAACCGGAAACGGTAAAGGGTTAAATCACGGTTCTTCTGGTAATTGTTAATTTTATGACTGCCGTATCACAATGGCTGTTGTATTGAGCTGCTTGCAAAAGTTTTAATACGCTCCACTTCAGTTATGAAGCAGTTAAGATGTGCAGCCCGTAGCACCCAATCTTTTTTATCGGTATTAAGAGCCTGTTTAAATTTTATTCAATAAAAGTTTTATGGCGGACAGTTTGACCATTTCCTCTGCATTTTCCATTAGCAGTTCATAATTTCGGCACAAGCGGCGGTCATTTTCGAACCAGGAAAATGTTCGCTCCACTATC
>JANMDL010000373.1:0-13072 GCA_031376295.1 Chitinophagales bacterium | reverse complement strand
TGTTGATGGCAGCCATAATTAGTGGGGCTCCTTTTTCGCCATAATAAATATTTGTTATGGATTTTTGCGCCTGCTCATGTGTTGCGCTGTCTTTACTAAAAAGATCCTCAACAATAAGCTGTCTGATTTTTTTGAGGATCTTTTTAGTAAAGACAGCGCAACACATGAGCAGGCGCAAAAATCCATAACAAATATTTATTATGGCGAAAAAGGAGCCCCACTAATTATGGCTGCCATCAACAGGTTAAAGTCCTCTGATAAAAGCTATTACGATACAAAAACAAAACTGATAGCAGAACTGGGTTATATTAGGGATACCACAAAGCCGGTAGTGGTAAATTACCTTAATCAGCTCTACGGGCAAACGGCAGATACCAGTCTCTTCAGCAAAGAAATAATACAGGCACTTGCCCGTCATAAAACTGCTGCTTCATTTAAGTTGCTGAAAGAACTGCTTTTGCAGGATCCGCCGATTTTTGAAGAAAGTTATGACTATCAGGGTATTTTTAATAATCTTAGCGACACATTAAAATTGGCAAAAACCCTGTTTCCCGATTTACTCCAGCTTACCTCATTAGATGACTATAAAGACAACATCATATCCCTGCTGGTAACGCTGGTTGACAGTGGTTATGTGAACGCAAAAGATTATGAGCAGTATTTTTCAAAATTGTATTTTGATGCTAAAATAGAATTGAAAAAACTGCAGGGCAGAGACGAAAAACGCATGGAGGAAGATAGTAAAGAAAAAGACAATGCAGCAGAAGTGCTGACTTATAGCCGGTACAGCAGCAGCGATGCAGGCAACCTGGGTGATTATGCGGTTTTACTGATGCCGTTTTTTGATCAGCAGGCAAATGTTCCTAAATTTTTCGATAAACTGCTGCAATCGAAAGATGATGGCGTACGCATGACCGCTGCCATACTGCTGCTGCGCAATAAAAAAACAATACCGGATAGTATTTTACTCAACCTTGCTAAAAAAGATAACCTGCGTACGACACTGTACGATCGCCTGGCTGACGCAAAACAAATGGATAAATTTCCGGCAAACTACTTAACACAGGAGGATATGGCCAGAAGTTGTATGGTTGGCGGAAGGAATTATGAAAAAATGGACTCAGTGGTTTTACTAAGCAGGCAAAAGGTGGTATGCAACGACAGTACCGGAATAGTTTATTTTTACAAATACCGCATTAAAAAAGAAGATGATTGGAAAATAGGCATAAGCGGATTACAACCTGCGGATACCGGCCGGGTAAATACAGATGACAAACTGACAAGCCTGACAGATAAAAAACTGAAAACAGATGAACCGCAGCAGGAGCAATTTGATAAATTACTGAAAAAGATGCTGTTTGGATTCTTTAAGAGTGGCGTTAACTTCTTTGGCTTTGGAGTTAATTACAATGAGCCATACCGCTCAAGGGGTGGATACGACAATTAATACATGCCAGCCAGTTGTTTTCCAGGTATTGCATCTATCAGCGTTTTTGTATAAGCGTTTTGCGGATTATTGTAAATTTCTTCCGCATCACCCGTTTCCACTATTTGCCCCTTACTCATTACCAGTATGCGGTTACTGATATACCGCACAACAGACAGGTCGTGAGAGATGAAAATAGCAGTAAAGCCAAACATTTCTTTCAGGTCGTTGATAAGGTTAAGCACCTGCGCCTGAACACTCACATCAAGGGCAGAAACGCTTTCATCAAAAATTAAAAAAGCCGGGTTGAGTGCCAATGCCCTGGCTATACAAATCCGCTGGCGCTGACCGCCGCTGAACTGGTGCGGATAGCGGTTAAAGTGACTGGTATCTAAGCTCACTTTTTCCAAAAGCTCCATCACTTTTTCCCGCCGCTGCTTCGGGGTATTAAGCAGGCCATGTACTTTAAGCGGTTCCATAATGGCACTGCCAATGGTAATACGGGGGTTTAGTGACCCATAAGGATCCTGGAACACAATTTGCAAATCTTTTCTCAACCGGCGCATATCTGCGGCAGGCAGCCCGGCAATATCCTGCCCGTTTAAAATGATTCTTCCTGCTGTGGGGTTTATCAGTTGCAGCAAAGCACGGCCCAGTGTTGTTTTACCACAGCCACTTTCGCCCACCAGTCCCACCGTTTCACCTTTTGCTACCGTAAAGCTCACATCATTCACAGCTTTAAAAGCGGCTGGGTGCTTGCCAAACAAAGACCTTCGCCCGGCAAATTCAACCGAAAGGTTTTCTACCCTCAAAATAGTTGATGACTTATCTTTTTCACTGCCGGTGTTACTGCTCACAAATGCAGGCTCTGCCTGTTTATTATTCTTTACCCCATCCGTAAAATCGCTGATTACCGGCAACCTTTTCCCTTTGGGGTGATTGGCTGGCCTGCATGCCAGTAATGCTTTTGTGTAATTGTGCTGCGGATGCTGCATTACCTCACGGGCCGTACCCTGCTCAACAATTTCCCCTTTGTACATCACCACAATCTTATCTGCCACATCGGCCACCACACCAAGGTCGTGTGTAATAAGAATTACGCCCATATTGTTTTGCTGCTGCAATTCTTTTATCAGCTCCAGTATTGTTTTTTGAACGGTTACATCAAGGGCTGTAGTAGGTTCATCAGCAATCAGCAAACAGGGGTCGCAGCTCATAGCCATGGCAATCATTACCCGCTGCTTCTGCCCGCCGCTCAACTGGTGGGGATAACGGTTAACCATTGCTTCAGGGTTGGGCAGTTTTACTTTTTCAAACAGTTCAATTGTTTTCTGCTTTGCAGCCGCCCTGCTCATTTTTTTATGCAGTTGCAATGCTACCATCACCTGATGACCGAAGGTCAATACCGTGTTAAGCGATGTCATCGGCTCCTGAAAAATCATGGCAATATCGCTGCCCCGGATGCTGCCCATTTCAACCGGGCTGCACTGCGTTAAATCAATAACATCCCGTCCGTTTTTACTAAACAACAGTTGCCCCTTTACCACAGCCTGCTTTGGCAGCAGTTGCAGTATTGATAACGATGTAATTGACTTGCCTGAACCAGACTCCCCCACTACAGCCACAATCTGCCCCGCTTCCACAGTAAACGTGCTGTTGTGTACTGCCGTAGTGGTTTCACCATCGCTGGTAAAACTAATGCTGAGGTTTTTAATGTCTAAAAGTGGCGCTGGCATAAATACAAACAGTAGTTGTATTAAAATTTAAGGTGGCGTACAGTAGCACCATTATTAATCAGTTGCTTCAATGAATCAATGCCAATTTTTAAGTGCCGTTCCACAAAACCGGTGGTTACCTTTTTATCGCTCTCCTCTGTTTTCACACCCTCCGGCGTCATGGGCTGGTCACTTACCAGCAGCAATGCACCCGATGGTATACGATTGTAAAAGCCAACAGAAAAAATAGTAGCCGTTTCCATATCAATGGCATATGCCCGTATCTTTTCCAGGTATGCTTTAAATTCCTCATCATGCTCCCACACACGCCTGTTGGTAGTGTACACCGTGCCTGTCCAGTAATCCACTTCATAATCACGTATGGTGGTGGAAATGGCTTTCTGCAGCATAAAAGATGGCAATGCCGGTACAATCTCCGGGAAATAATCATTGGATGTACCCTCACCACGCATGGCAGCAATGGGCAAAATAAGGTCACCGATGTTGTGCCGTTTTTTTAACCCACCGCATTTACCCAAAAACAGAACACCTTTGGGTGATATGGCAGTAAGCAAATCCATCACGGTAGCAGCAGTAGGGCTGCCCATTCCAAAATTAATAATGGTAATATTATTAGCAGTGGCGCATTGCATCGGCCTGTCACGGCCCACTACTTCTACCCCATTCCACTGCGCAAACATTTCTACATAATTAAAAAAATTTGTCAGTAAAATATACTTCCCGAAGTTCTCTAATTTTTCACCCGTGTACCTGGGGAGCCAGTTGTTTACTATTTCGCTTTTTGTCTTCATTCGTTTCTTTTTTAACAAGTAAATAACGCAATATAATTAAAAAAAGGGCTTTTATCCGCAGCTTTTACCAATTTACGATGAGATAATAGCACTTGGGGTAAAATGCGCTGCGTTTAGGGCAAAATTGATTGGGGTGATGCAATCTGCACTGCGTTTGAGGTAAAACTGGTTGGATTGAAGCAAAATGCGCTGCGTTTACGGCCAAGCTAATCAGAATGGGGCTATTTGCGCTGCGTTTAGGGCAAAGCTGGTTGGATTGAGGTTAAATGCGCTGTGTTTGGGGCAAAGCTAATTGGATTGGGGCTATTTGCGCTGCGTCTATAGCAATTCTTAATTCTTCATTCTCAATCCGCCCTATTTTAGTTTTTCAATCAAATCCCACAACCGCTTATTTTCGCTTTTAAGGTGGCTTATTTCTTCCTGCAATTGGACAATCAGTATTTTGGTGGTAGTGTCGTCTGATACAGTTTGCTGGTGTACAACTCCCCCATTATTTCCAGTATTGGTACCCATAAAGTTAAAAACATTGCGCTCATCCCAACTAAGTATATCAACTTGCGTCATCTTATATACGGTGCAAATTTTTTCTAAGGTTTCCAGCGTTACGGGGGTTTCATCCTTTTCGTATTTGCAATACTGGCTGGGCGATATGCCAATTTCATCGGCCACATGCTGCTGCGTGTAGCCATAAAAATCCCTTATTTTCCTTAATTTTTCTCCAATTTTCATGCTGCGAAAATACTTTTCGTGTGAGTAAAATACTGGTCATTTGACGATATAAAGGTATCAAAAAAAGTATCTATCATTGTAAAAAGTTTTAAAAGCGGTAAACATGCTAACTTCTTAATAAAACAGTGTGTAACCTGCCCGGTAAAGCAAATTCTCTTTTTTAAAACATGAAACAACATAATAAGAGTAAATAAGTTTATGAATTTTTTATGATATTTCAATTTTATTGTCAATATCTTTAATTATTAGATATGACTTAAAAAGCACTTATAACAAGTGAAATCTGAGCATCTATCAATTGTATATTATTACCAGCTTAGATTTAGATTTTCGGTATAAATAAGAACTTACTTATACATAGTGGTATTATTTATTCTTAATAATTTAAATTAAAAAAATGAAAAAGAAACTCAAAAGTTTAGCTTTATTAACACTGATTGCCGGCATTTTATTTTCCTGTTCAAAATCTGAAAAAGGAGTAAATTTTGACGACAGTAAAATTCAGCAAAAAAATGTTAACAGAAACAATGTCAATCTAATTTCTACCCTTCAAGGTTCAGAGCAGAAGATAGCCTATTTGTTGTTAAATAATGACGAAAAGGCAGTACTTTGGAAAACCAAATTCGAAGCGATATTATCCAATGAGATATTAAACGATTTGCAAAGTAAGTTTGTGCAAAAACTGATTTTACAGATTGATAATGGTATATTAAACCTGGATGATAAGTCAAACAAAATTAAAATGGTTGATTTGTCAAAAGAATCTGTAGCACTTTTTACGTATAAAGAGGCTTACAGTTTAATGACAACTTTGGCAACAACCTTGCAGGCACCCGAATCTAATCCGGATTATGTTGCTCCTGATGGTATCAAATGTAATTGCTCAAAAGAAAGTGACTGGTGTTTAACTGGTGATTGTAAGGAAACAGACCCAGTTTGTACAAGTAAGAGTAGTTGTGGTTCTTTATGGAGTTACAAATGTGACGGAAAATGTAACAAATAAATAATAATACCACTATGTTTAGATTTTTAATCAGTATGAGTTTTCTATTTTTAATTTATTCTTGTAATACAACTATATACAGACCCCAATTAAGGGTTTTAAATAAAATAAATGATACAATAGATATTAAAGATAGCATTTTATTTCAAGTTGAAATTAGCAATATTAATAACAAAAATATTGTAATATCAGCTGCTGAATATGGCTGTGGATGTATAGAAAAAAAAAGTAATCTTCCGATAGTAATTAAGCCCATGCAGAAAGATACATTCAATATGATTTATAAGCCTTTTATAACAAATGATTCTGCAATGATAATAAAGAGTGTTAGTTTAATGACAAATGCTGACACTTCTATTTCAATTTTTAGTTTTAAATATTTTATTAAGCATTAATATGAAGAATTATATCCTTTCTTTTATATCTGCAATTGTACTGTCAATAGTATTATCGCCAATTCGTGGATATTTTAGCATGGAGCTAAGTATTTTAAGTGGATTCGTAGCTTTTTTTACTTTATCATTCTTTTTTTTCAAAAAGCTTAATGGCAAAGCAGATAAGATACTTTTTTTCATGTTACTCGCCATTTTAGTATTTGAAGTGCCGCTGCGTTGGGGTAATTTATGGAATAAAAGCCTTATTACATTACCCGACCCTATTTTTCATATATTAGGTATAATATCAGGCTATTTCGTATATAAATTTAAAGCTAAGTGGAAATACATTTTACCAGCACTACTTTCTATCGCAGCAGTTATTATGTATTTTAATGGATTTGAATTATGGCATCATAAAGTTGTTTTTGGCACTTTCAATAGACGGGGACCAATCCTGACAGCGCCTATGCAATTAGTTGGACTAAATCAGAAAAGCGAAAAAATTAATTTGAGCAGCAGTAATAAGTATGTACTGCTCGATTTTTGGCATACCAAATGCGGCTATTGTTTTGAGGCATTTCCTACGTTGGATAAAATATACAAGGAAAATATTAGTGATACCAACCTGTTGATTTTTGCGGTAAATAAAAAACTAAAAACGGATAGTGCTAAGCAGGGTTTAAATATGATAAAAAAATTTGATTTCAGTTTTCCACTGTTTTTTCCAGAGGTTGATAGTTTACCCGAAGTATTTGGTATTGAAGTATATCCAACCACTTTATTAATTGACCCACAGGGCAATATTGTTTTCAAAGGCGAATTGAAGAATTGCTATGATGAGTATAAAAGCAGGGTAATAAAAGGCAATTAAGAAAACTGCTCCTTTCGAGGCATACCATATTATTGCTCATGTCTTATCTACTACACCAGCGATAAAAGAGCAAAATATATCGATTCTTTCAAGAAGTACAAGGCTGATAAAAACAA
This sequence comes from Chitinophagales bacterium, assembly GCA_031376295.1. Lineage (GTDB taxonomy): Bacteria > Bacteroidota > Bacteroidia > Chitinophagales > Chitinophagaceae > Ferruginibacter. The sequence continues at coordinate 6,023 of JANMDL010000373.1, read as the reverse complement.
AGGAGTCAACAAAAATTAAATCTATCCTGGAAAAATATTAACCTTTTGCAGCCAACTGGCAGTCTGGCAATTTTACAAGGCTAACGCTTCTATCCGTTACGGGTTTGTGTTCACTCACTTAAAACTGACTTACCTTTACGGCAATGATTGCAATCGAATTTCCACCATATCAGCCAAAAATAAAAAAAGAGAACAACGTTGAATTTATTTTTGATGAAGTGCGAAAACGCTGGGTGGTACTTACACCAGAAGAATGGGTACGCCAGAATTTTTTACAATACATGATACAGGTAAAAGGTTACCCCGCATCATTGCTGGCCATCGAAAGAGAGATAACACTGGGGGAACTGAAAAAGCGATTTGACATAGTATTGTTTAACCCCGAAGGCAGGCCCTTGCTGCTGGTAGAGTGCAAAGAAATGACCGTACAATTGGATGAAAAAGTGCTGCAGCAGGTACTTCGTTATAATATCAGCTTACAAGTTCCATTTATGGTGATAACCAATGGCAGTTTTACCCTGGCCTTTGGCAGTAAAGATGGAGTACTGTCTGAGTTGAACGAACTGCCTTCCATGGAGCAGCTTGAAAAGTACCGGTAATTACTATTTCAATGTCGTTGACTTAAGAAAACGGCTAATCCGCCACAGGCGGATGGTATTGTTATAGTAACGATTCCAAAGAGTTGCCAAAACCTCGAAGGGCAATGTCATTAAGTTAAGAAAATGCAAACGCTGAAAGGGTGGCAGGATTATAGTAAAAGTAACAAAATGAAGGCTGAAACCCCGGAGGGGTGACAGAATTTAAACAAGCTGCGGCTTAACTTAACGACATTGCCCGGAGGGATGACAGACATCAATAGCAGGAAAAAACGTTAAGTCAACAACATTAATTACTCTTTCAGCAGTTCAAGTATCCTGGTGCGCAGGTAACCATTGGCCGGTGTTTCAGCATTGGACAGAAATACAAAACATAATTTTTTTTGCGGAAACCGGTAGTAATAACTGGTAAAACCAGAGTGGCCGCCGCCGTGAGAAAGCACCGGCCCCATCGCATTGTCGCTGCTCACCAGCCAGCCAAATCCATATTGTATTGCCCTTCCCGTTTTTGTTTTGGGCAATTCACCGTTAATGGTGTACGGGTCAAAAGCTTCCTTTTGTAAAATTTCCGGTAACAACAGGTGGCGGGTAAGCATCCGGTGCCACATAAATAAATCGAACGTGGTACTTACAACAGAGCCATCCCCGTAAAAATCGCCCAGGTAAAATACATTATTGCGTGATGGCTGCAGGTGCGCCGCAACAAAGGTTTTTGCTGCGCTGTCGAAGATATGCCCAACTGCAAGCCGGTCGTTTTTTATCCTCCTGATATCAGTAACCTGTTCGGCACTGCTGGCCCGCATATTTGCCGGTTTAAAAACATACTGCCGCATAAAACTGTGATAGCTTTTTCCGCTGATACGTTCAATAACGGTAGCCAGCAGGTCATACCCTATATCGGCATATTCAAACACAGTACCCGGTGCCGATTGCAGGGGGAGTTGCTTTTGTACAAGAAGCGCCAGCAATTCAGTATTGCCATTGCTGCGGGTAGTATCAAGCTTTGGCAACAACTGCTGTGTAAAATTTGGCAGGCCAGAAGTATGTGTAAGCAGGTGCCGGATGGTAATAGCCGGGTATGGAAATTCAGTAATATATTTTTTTACTGAGCTGTCGTAATCAAGCAGTTTTTTTGATTTAAGCACCATGATGCCGTAAGCCGTAAACTGCTTAGAAAGTGAAGCAACCTGGAAAGCATTTGATTTTTGCAACGGTTTTGCCGTGCTGATATCGGAGAAACCGACGTTTTTTTCAAAAATAATTTTACTGTCGGTTCCAATTAATATATTGGCGCTTATAGTATGATGAGCCAGCATGGAATCAATAACATAGCTGATGCGCCGGATATTTTGAGCAGCACTGTGCATATTCACAAATAAAAAAACAGGAAGCAATACCCGTAAAAATTTCATCCTTTGATTGTATAATATTGATTTGAACAGGCAATGATACATTGCAGACCGATAAAATGATAAACCCGGCTGCAATAAATTTTGTACATAAAATTATTTAATGCAGGAAGTTAATTCATTAGTTTTGAAAAATGAATCTGAGCAGGGCAAAAAATATACATTTTATAGGAGTTGCCGGCACCGGTATGAGTGCCATAGCCCAATATCTTTCCGGAACGGGGCATATAGTCTCGGGCAGCGACAGGGAGTTTCCCAAAGAAAACACGGAAGAACTGAGGCGGCAACTGGAAGCGGAGGATATTAGCTGTTACCCACAGGATGGCAGCGGCATACATGCAGGGCTCGATGCAGTGGTTATTTCCACCGCCATTGAAGATACTGTGGCCGAGTATAAAAAAGCGAAAGACCTGGGCATAACCATACTGCATCGGGCTGATATGCTGAAAGCCATCACAACAACAAAAAAAACCATTGCAGTATCAGGTACATCTGGCAAAAGCACCACCAGCGCCATGCTGTTTCACATTCTGCACGAAAATGGGTTTGGCGCATCCATCATTTCAGGCGCAGGATTAGTGAGCCTGCAAAAGCAGGGGAAGATTGGCAATGCTTATGCGGGTAAAGGAGAATGGTTGGTGATAGAAGCTGATGAAAGTGATGGAACGCTTGTGAAATACAACCCTGAAGTGGGCATCATACTAAACTTAGATAAGGACCACAAGGAAATGGCGGAGCTGAATGAGATTTTTGCCAGCTTTAAAAAAAATGTTCGGCAAACATTGATCGTTAATGCCAGTCATGCAGGCGCAGCAGTATATTCACAAGCACCAGCCAATGATTTTGGCTATGATGAGGGAGTTGGTTTCCGGATGCACCAGTTTGAACAAACAAGCTCTACCATACGCTTTAACGTTAACGACACCGCTTTTGAAGTGCCTGTACTGGGCAAATACAATATGGAGAATGCGGTGGCTGCCTGTGCAGCAGCGCATATTGCGGGCGCTACGCTGGAGCAGTGTGCGGCTGCATTGGCATCTTATGGCGGCATATACCGGCGCATGCAATTGCTTGGGGTAAAAAATGGTGTGGCTATTTACGACGACTATGCCCATAACCCGGTAAAAATTGCTGCTGCCATCAGGGCCTTACAACCATTAGCCAACAGGGTGGTGGGCTGGTTTCAGCCGCACGGCTATGGCCCAACAAGATTTTTAAGAAATGATTTTGTGCAGGAGATAAGCGATGTATTGCGCAAGGACGACCAGGTGTGGATGAGTGAGATATTTTATGCAGGGGGTACAGCCGTAAAAGATATATCTGCCAACGACCTGATTACTGACATACAAAAAAACGGCAAGCAGGCTTTTTTTGTTGAAAACAGAAAAGACCTGCCTGCAGCACTGAGTAAAGTACTTGAACCAGGTGATATTTTATTGCTCATGGGTGCAAGAGATCCTTCATTAGAAGCGTTTGCCAATTATGTAGTGGAAAAGTTCTGAGAATAGGTTAACGGTTTACAGGCTACAGTTCACAGGATTGAACCTTCAAAGATGTAATTTTCAAACACAGCATGCCTGTCAACTGTAACCTGTTAACTGTCCACTTGTTTTCACCCTCTCCCAACGAGCTTCAGCGTAGCTTTTTTACTGAACAGCAACCAGAGTACACCAATCAGCAGGTACAGAAAACAGGCCAGTACGATAGCAAACTTTATTGTAGCAAAGAGGTTGGTACAGTAAGTTCCATTAACAGTAATGTTTCCGTTGAGTGTATTAAGCATGAGCAGATTTTCAGCAATATCAAGCACACCAGCCACTACAATGCCCCATTTTAAAAGAGCCCCTGTGCTGCCTGCCATGCCCGGCATGCTCTGGCCCAGTATCAGCGAAGACATATAAAAGAAAAGTACATAAAATGCAATAAATACAAAGTCGAGTTTGGTGTTGGCGATGGCAGTATTGATATTGGTAGTGTTATTGCAGGCTACTGTTTTCCATTCGCTTAAAACACCCTGAGCAAGCGCCGGAGTGGATGCAAATTCGAGATTTAAAATACCCTGCGGTGTATTGCAGGTAATCAATGGGTTACCCTGATCTCTCATTAGTACAACAAGCAGTAAAGTACCCGCCAGTGCCACAATAAAAATAAATAGTTGCTTCATATTGATGGTTTTTTTCTTACTGCTTCGGCATCGTACATAAAATCTTTTACAGTTTAAACAGCCACACTCTGAAAGCGTTGCTGCACATAATCCCAGTTTACCAGTTTCCAGAAATTGTCAATATAGTCGGCTCTTTTGTTCTGGTATTTAAGATAGTAGGCATGCTCCCATACATCAAGCCCCAGCAGCGGAAAGCCTTTTACATCAGCAATGTCCATTATGGGATTGTCCTGGTTGGGGCTGCTGCATATTTGCAGGTTTTTATCCTTGTTAACAATCAGCCACGCCCAACCGCTGCCAAACCTTGTTTTGCCTGCATCCCCAAACTGTGTTTTAAAAGCATCAAAACTGTTGAAGCTTTTTTCAATCGCTGCAAGCAGTGTACCTTTTGGTTGTCCACCGGCATTAGGTGCCATACATTTCCAGAAAAGTTCGTGGTTATAATGCCCACCGCCATTGTTGCGCATTTTGGCAGAGTATTTTGAAATTTTTGCAAGCAGCTCTTCAAGCGGCCTGGTCATTTCCGCATTTTCGGCCTGTGCAGCATCTTTCAGGTTTTTACTGTACGCCGCAGCATGTTTGCTGTAATGTATATCCATCGTTTGCGCATCAATCCATGGCTCCAGTGCTGTGTAAGCATAGGGCAGCGGCTGCTGGTCAAAGCCAGTCTTTATTACAGAACTGCTGCTGCCTGCCTTTTGTGTGGAGGAACAGGCTTCTAAAACAGAGCCTGCGGCAATAATACCCAATCCTGCAATACCGGTATTCTTTATAAACTTACGGCGGGATGATGCTTTATTCATTATAAAAAATTTATGATAGTTGTAAATAAAATAAATTACTGCGCCATAAATTTACAAAAACTAAATCAGACGCAGCCGATACACACTTGAAAATATTGAAGATTGCTATCACCCCAAGCAGCAACGCTATGATGGCTGGCGGCCATAACTATACCAGTTTCATTGTTGAAAGATTGCCATCCTAGTGCTTCATATCAGCAGGTGTAAGCTGTTTGGTAAATGACAACGAACCCATCATCCATTTACCATTTTCCTTAATATACACTTCTGTAACTAAAAATGGATTCGTCACTTCATTTCCACCTACCACCGCCAGTAATGTGATGTTACTTAACAAGATGGCAGTATTTCCAATTATCTGCACTGATACAGCATGTATATCCGCTTTCTTATAATGAATTCCTCCACTTTTAATTATATTGAGTTCCGGCTCCTTTCCCCAGCTTCCTCCCATGTGTACGAATACAGATTTTTCATCGAACAGTGTACTTAAAGAATCTGTGTTTTTTTCTGCCATCCAAAGCCACTTCTGTGCTGACAGGTTAATGATTTCTTGTTCTGCTTCTGTGCTGCCGGCAACAGGAGGTTTCACAGCATCATATTCTTTTTCAGTTACTCTTTGCAACCATATCGTTTTTCCTTTATGCGCAGGAGTAACACCTATATAGGCGAAATTGCTGCTATGTGCTGCTCCATGCCAATGTGCTACTCCCGGCAGACACTTTATTACATCCCCTTTATGAACGGTTTGCACCGGCCTGTCTTTTTCCTGGTAGTAGCCCGTTCCATCAGTAATAAGCAGGACTTGCCCTGCGGGATGGATATGCCAATCTAACTTGGCACCCTTTTCAAATGCAGCAACAGCGATACTGTTATTGATGTTACTGTCGGGCTTGTTTAACTCATTAAGCCAAACATTGCCTGTATGATTGTCAACAGCAGATAGCTCACCTTTGGGAAATACTGAGGCATTCTGCGCCTGCACCCGTGCAAAAACCTCCTCGCGGGACGAGGTGGAGGGTTCGCATTCGGAGATGGTGCCGCCATAGCC
>JANMDL010000623.1:0-3383 GCA_031376295.1 Chitinophagales bacterium | reverse complement strand
TTGGGTGCAGGACTCATTGCATAAGGGATGCCTTCAATTATTTCCCAGCGGCCTTCCCAAAGGCAATACTCATCATAAGTATAATGTGGTAATATTTTAACTGCTGCTGACATAAAACAAATTTACAAAAATTAATTTAATGTAGCTATTAACCGGTGAGTCACCGCAAAGACGGAGACTCACCGGTTAATGCTACACATCTGCCAGCAATACCTGCCACGCCTCATGTATCTTACCGGCATCCAGCAACTCTTTTGCATAACTGTGCAGCTCTTTATCCATATCATCTGGATTAATAGAAAAATACTGAATGATGTTTTTCAGTTTATCATCATAATAAGCCGGATCAACAAAAGGCATTTCATGTACATTGGCTAACTGGCCTAAATTGTTTGCGCTAAGTACATTACTTTTGCGGATGCTTTCGGGTAACGCATCTACACCAATACCCAATTGTGTATTTGGTTTGGCAACTTTAAATAAATTTGTTTCATCAATTTTTGCATACCAGTCGCCGCCAAGCCGTGCCACATGATGCATTTTGGTTTGATCTATTTTTTTGTTTTCATCAAGAATACTTTCATCAATATGCATACAAAGTACTTCGCAAATTACAAGGTTACCGGCACCGCCTTCTGTACCAAGCGGCTTTACTTCTAACACCTTACATTCTAATTTTATCATGCTTTCTTTTACCATTGGCGGGCTAACAAGCGTTGCTTTTTCTTCGGTAAAACCAGCTTTAATAAACTCATTGGTTCCTTTTGCAAACTCACAACTGGCAAGCGAGGTTTGCTGCACCATATCATAATCCACTATATTAATCACCACTTCTGGCATCTCTTCCACATTTTGCAAAGTATGCTTGGTGGTATTGTCTCTTACCCTGCGTGCTGGCGAAAAAACAACAATGGGCGGATTGCTGCTGAACAAATTAAAAAAACTGAAGGGACTTAAGTTGGCGTTACCCTCCTTATCAACAGTAGAAGCAAAACAAATGGGCCGTGGTGCAATGGCGTGCTGCAGGTAAGCTTGGGCGAGGGCGGGTTTTATGTCCTTTAATTGGATAATCATTTTGTTGAGTTCAAAAGTTCAAAGTTTGGAAGGTTCAAAGGCTCTGTGCAAAGTTGCACCATTAGCACATTGGCATATTATCACATCAGCACATTATTTTTTTAGTTTCAAAATACTCCAATCCGTTTCCTCCGCCACAATTGTATTAGTAAGCGTACCCAAACCATCAATCTCCATCTCTACCACATCACCGGGTTGCAGCCACTGTTCCTGGTAATTGGGGTCGTTCAGTTTGCCGGTACCATTCAGTTCTAAAAAGCAACCAGTACCCACCGTGCCGCTGCCAATCACATCACCGGCAAACAAATCAACCCCATAGCTGCAGCGCTCAATTATTTCCGCAAAGGTCCAGTCCATATCGCTTACATTGCCTTCGCTTACCTGTATGCCATTTACCCGGCATTTCATACCCAGGTTCCAGGCTTTACCGGTATGGTTTTCTTTGCAGGGTACTTCATATTGTTCCAGTTCGTCCAGCGTTACCAGCATTGGGCCGATTACCGTACTGAAATCCTTGCCTTTGGCGGGGCCGAGATTCAGCAGCATTTCCTCCATCTGCAGGCGGCGGGCACTCATATCGTTCATAATCATCAGGCCGCCAATGTATTCATCAGCTTCGGCAGCAGGTATGTTACGCCCCGGTTTGCATATCACCACGGCTGCTTCCAGTTCAAAATCAAGTTTTTCAAAATGGTCGGGCATGCACAAAATGCTGCCGGGGCCCTGTATGCTGTTGTGGTTTGTGAAGTAAAAAATGGGATACTGGTCAAATTCGGGTATCATGGGTACACCCCGGTTGCGCCGGGCAGCAGCTACATGCTGGCGAAAGGCATAGCCATCCCTGCAACTGGTGGGATGTGGTACCGGGGCAAGTATTTGGGCGGCATCCATTGTAATTCCCGACATTTTGGTAAATCCTCCCTCCAGTATGCGCTGTTCACAGTTTCTGGCCATGGGCATTACATCCTCCCAATAATTGAGAAACATGGCCATACTTACCGGTAAATCAGAATGCAGGGCATCCATATCGTACACAACACCGTTCACAACCATGGCCAATTGCTGTTCTTCCCCGCCTTTCAGGTATGTAATTAACTTCATGCTTTTGTTTTAACGGCAAAATTAAGCCTAAAGACAACCACATAATAAAAAAAATGATTTTGTATATTTGCATCATAAACCTTTAATGGATGGAATTTGAAAAAATATATAATAAAGGACAGGCCCGCCTTTTTAAAAGCCAGTACTTAGAATACCTTACTAAAACACACCCCCTGGTTATTTGGGGTATGTACCTGCCCATGATTATTTTACTGCCCTGGTATGCGGTTGCAAAAGTGGAATTTGATGCATTGAGGGTACTCCTTACTTTTTTAAGCGGCATGTTTTTCTGGAGCTTTTTTGAATATACGATGCACCGTTTTGTTTTTCATTATGTGGCACACAGTGAGCGGGGCAAGAAAATTAACTACATCATTCACGGCAACCACCACGAATACCCCAGGGACAGGGAGCGTCTTTTTATGCCTGCAGCACCCAGCCTCATCATAGCTTCTACTTTATTTATGCTGATGTACCTTGCGCTGGGCAAAAATGTATTTGCTTTTTTTCCGGGATTTATGCTTGGGTACCTTATTTACGGCACCATGCACTATGCCATACATGCCTGGAACCCGCCGTTTAAATGGATGAAGGGTTTGTGGCGCAACCATCACCTGCATCATTACAAACATGCGCAAAAAGGGTTTGGTGTAAGCAGTACCTTGTGGGATCATGTATTTGGCACTATGTACGACCTGAAGAATGAAAAGGAAGACAAGGAAAAGGTACAAGAGCTGATGTTCAGTTCTGGCAAATAACTGAAGGGTAAATCACCATTTTTCTTCTCCATCCAAGCTGTTATCTGTTTTAAACTGTTTGCGGCTTTTAATTTTCTCCAGTTGCCTTTCAATTATCAGCGAAGCAATGATATTTCCTGCATCTTCTTTTGGGTGATCTTTCAGTAACTGTTTCAGTTTTTTTTCGCTTACATCAATGCGGTAGAGCAGGTTTACTAATTTCTCAAAATTACTTTGCAGCAGTTTATTAATGTGTACCGCCAGCATAGCGGTGAGTTCTTCCACAGAATATTTTTCCGTCAGCTCAATGTCCATCATGCCCTGCAGCATGTTTTTAATTTCTTGCTCCATAGTATTAATATTTTTCCACCACACCCAGGCCAAACAGCGCAAAATCATATTTTACCGGGTCGGCAGCATCCAAAGTTCGTAAATGATCGGTTAATTCCATGGCCGCCTGCCAATCGTCCT
>JANMDL010000620.1:0-4927 GCA_031376295.1 Chitinophagales bacterium | reverse complement strand
GTGATGCATATTATGATGTGTGCTGGATGTTAAAAATCGCAGCCAGCTTTTGTTGAAACCCGGCGGATAAATTTCGTACCCAAGATGTGTTTTTATATTGTTTAACAAACCCCAGAACTGTACCACCAGTAAAACCGGTGCATATACCGGAACAAAAAGTGATACAGGAAAAATCCAGAGGGTTAATAAAAAAGGTTCTAAAAAATGAAATGAGAAAGAGGTAAGCGGATTCACATCTGTGCTTTTATGATGCTCCAGGTGTACATAGCGGAATACAGCCGGGTGGTGCAGCAGGCGATGGCACCAGTAAAACCAGGTGTCGTCAATAATCAGGAGTATAAAAAACCCGGCAATACCCCAAAAGGCATTATAATCAGTAAAGTTTGTATAAATTTTTGTGTATCCCTTTGTATGCAGGTACAGTACTATGCTGCTGAAAAGTACCCCAATAGAAAGTGTAAATACCGCATTCTTCAGCTCTCTTTTTATCTGCCTGGCATCTACCCTATCCTTTACCTGTATGCGCCAGTGGCGGAATTTTTTCTGCATTTTTTTCCACACAAAAAAATAAACGATTGCAATGATGGTGCCATTGAGCATCAGAGCAGACAGGAGCCCTTTTGGAAAATTGAGTAAAATCTGTTGGACTGCATCCATATACTGTTATATTTGAATGCAAAAATGGGTGTATTGGTTTTAAATCCACTTAACAATTGTTAGGAAATCATCTGCCGCCTGATGCGGCTCAAACTTTCGGGTTTTATTCCCAAAAATGAAGCAATGTATTGTATCGGTACATACTGCAATATTTCCGGCTGCTGCTCCATCAATTTGCGGTAACGCTGTTCGGCATTAAGGGTTGCAAGGTCATTGGCCCGTTTTTCGGCTGCACCAATGGCCTGTTCAAAAATAATGAGGCTGAACTGTTTAAAGTTATCACTTTCGCTGATCAATGCAGCCAGATCAGATTTCAGTATTCTTAAAATTTCGCAATCGGTAATACAGGCAACACTTTCCTTTGCTTTTGTGCCGTTAATAAAACTTAAAAATGAAGCGATAAAATCACCCGGCGTGCCAAAATAGGTTGTAGCTTCTGCGCCATTGTCATCAGCATAAAAAAGCCGCATAAACCCTGCTGATACAAAATATAAATACTGAGGAATTTTATCCTGGTGTTCCAGCACTGCATTTTTTGCAATAGTTACCGGTTCAAAGTATTTCAGGCACAGTTCCTTGTCTGCATCGGTCAGTAACACTTTTTTTGCTATTACTTCAATCAGTTTTTGCTGCATCTGCAAATATACATGCTTACATGTGAGTGTGCCACATTGGGTTGCGGACACCAGTATTATTTCGCCATAATGTGTCCGCTGGCAAAACTGTAATAATTAAGTTAATGTTTTTAATCAGAGGTACTACTGTTAAGTTAACCGTATTAAGGCAGGGCATATGCAATGGTGGTCGGCCTTGTATCTGAATATCGGTAGTGTTTAGTGTTCAAGCTCGGCTACCTTATTGTACGCCCTTTCAACATTACCATAATACTACAGCAGAAAGTAGCATCGAGCACACATTCTTCATGGCAGTACCTTACAGCAGGGCAGGTAAAAGAACACTCTCACAACCCGCCACATTCTTAATTCTTAATTCTTCATTTTTAATTCTCAATTGATTTCCTACGCCACCGCTTCCTCCATATACGCACTCACCGGCTCGCAGGTGCATATCAGGTTTCTGTCGCCATGGGTATTATTTACCCTTGCTACCGTTGGCCAGAATTTATTGGCAGCCACATAAGCCAGCGGAAAAGCCGCTTCCTGCCTGGTATAGGGCCTTATCCATTCGTTGGCACATACCACCTGCTGCGTATGAGGAGCATGTTTAAGTACATTGTCTTTTTTATCCGCTTTGCCTTCTTCAATGGCGGCTATCTCTTTGCGTATGCCAAGCAGTGCATCACAAAAGCGGTCAAGTTCAGCTTTGTCTTCGCTTTCTGTTGGCTCTATCATAATGGTGCCTGCCACGGGGAAACTCATCGTAGGGGCATGAAAGCCATAATCTATCAGGCGCTTGGCCACATCTTCTGCTTCTACTTCGGCCGATTTTTTAAAGGGCCGCAGGTCAACAATAAACTCATGTGCACAGGTGCCGTTTACGCCGGTATACAGCACATCATAAGCACCTTGTAATCTTGCCTTCATATAGTTGGCATTAAGGATGGCAAACTCAGTGGCTGCTTTTACACCCGTGCTGCCCAGCATGCGAATATAGGCATAGCTGATGAGCAGGATGGAAGCCGAGCCATAAGGCGCAGCACTTACTGCACCGGATGCACTGCCTGCTGCATTTTCCAATGCAGGGTGACCGGGAAGATGCTTTGCCAAATGCGCTTTTACACAAATGGGGCCCATACCAGGGCCACCGCCGCCATGTGGTATGGCAAAAGTTTTGTGCAGGTTAAGATGACAAACATCAGCACCTATCAGCCCTGGGGCGGTAAGGCCCACCTGCGCATTCATATTGGCACCATCCATATACACCTGGCCGCCATGCTGGTGTATAATGCCCGTTATATCTTTTACAGTTTCTTCATACACTCCGTAAGTACTTGGGTAAGTAATCATAATACCGGCCAGGTTGCTGCTGTACTGCTCTGCTTTGGCAGTAAGGTCTGTTACATCTATGTACCCATTCTCCAGCGCTTTTACCACCACCACTTTCATGCCGGCCATTACGGCGCTGGCAGGGTTGGTGCCATGTGCACTGATGGGTATCAGCATCACATCACGATGGGCATCGCCATTGGCAAGGTGATAATTGCGGATTGTGAGCAGCCCTGCATATTCGCCCTGCGCACCACTGTTGGGCTGCAGGCTGCATGCATCAAAAGCAGTAATTTCGCAGAGATAATTACTGAGGTTCTCCAGCACGGCTGCATACCCTGCGGCCTGATTAACCGGGGCAAAGGGGTGAATATTTGCCCACTCCGGCCAGCTCAGCGGCATCATTTCTGTAGCTGCATTCAGCTTCATGGTACAACTGCCCAGGCTGATCATGCTGGTATTAAGGGAAAGGTCTTTGTTCTCTAAACTTTTTATGTACCGCATCATCTGGCTTTCGCTGCGGTGTGTGTTGAACACGGAATGTGTTAAGTATGCTGTAACCCGGGTAAGTGCCGTGGGTATATGCGTAAGCGTGTTGTCAAAATCAATGTTAAAAGCAACCGGGTCAGTATCATTTTCAAAACTGTTGATGATGCTGAAAAGATCTTGCGGCGTAGTGGTTTCATCCAGCGATATGCTGATGGTATTGTTACCGGAATAGAAAAAATTCAATTGCTGCTGCTCAGCCTTTGCTTTGATAGCCGCAGTATCAGCTACTTTTACGGATACGGTATCAAAAAAGTTATCACCAGCCAGCTCAAACCCACGGCTTTGAAGCGCTTCGGCCAATGTTTGTGTAAGCAATGCCACACGCTTGGCAATGTTTTTTAAACCATCCGGACCATGAAACACAGCATACATCGCTGCCATATTGCTCAACAATGCCTGTGCGGTACAGATATTGCTGGTGGCTTTCTCCCGTTTGATATGCTGCTCCCTTGTTTGCAGCGCCATACGCAAAGCCCTGTTACCATTGGCATCTATACTTATGCCAATGATGCGACCGGGTATGCTGCGCTTAAACTCCTCTTTTGCGCTGAAAAAAGCTGCATGCGGTCCGCCATAACCCAATGGCACACCAAAACGCTGTGCACAGCCGCAGGCCACATCTGCCCCCAGCTCTCCGGGAGGCGTAAGTAATGTAAGCGACAGCAAATCGGTTGTCATGGCCACATAAGCACCCACTGCATGAACTTTGGCAATAAAGTCCCGGTAGTCTTCTACCAGCCCTGCTGCATTAGGGTATTGTACCAGTGCACCAAAATAAGTATCATCAATATTGGCAGTACGGTAATCGCCAAAAACCACTTCGGCACCAATGGGCACAGCCCTGGTTACCACCACATCTTTTGTTTGCGCAAATGTGCTGCTGTCTACAAAAAACTTTGGTCTTTTTATGTCGTCGCCTTTATTTAATTCTCCAAAAAACAGGTGCATGGCTTCCGCTGCTGCGGTTGCTTCGTCAAGCAAAGAGGCATTGGCTAATGGCAGGGCTGTAAGGTCGCTCACCATGGTTTGAAAATTGAGCAGGCTTTCTAAGCGGCCCTGGGATATTTCGGCCTGATAGGGTGTGTACTGCGTATACCATCCTGGATTTTCAAATACATTGCGCAGTATTACGCTGGGCACAATGGTGCCGTAATAGCCCTGGCCAATATGGTTGCGGTAGGTTTTATTTTTAAGCGACAGTTCCTTAATATGCTGCAGATAATCATATTCACTCATGGCAGACGGAATGTTCAGTTCATGATCCATCCTGATGCCGGCTGGCACTGTTTTATTTATCAGGGAGGCCAATGATGCCTCACCTGTTGTATGCAGCATGGCGGCTGTTTCTAATGCATCCGGGCCTATATGTCTTGCTGTAAATTCGTGCTGTTGCTGTTGAAAAAGATTCATACTCAATGCCTGCTTTTAAATGGCAATACTTTTGCCGCCGCAAAGGTACGCACGGCAAGTGATAAAATAACACATTCAACAAAACTGTTAACAGCTTGGGGATAGGCTGCCGGGCGATGTTTAACCTTACAGCCGCAGGCATTGCAACCGGGTAAACATAACACATTATTTTTTTAGATAAATCATGAAAATTACCGGCATACCTTATCTTAGCGGCAACATTATTGTATGCATTCATCCATTTGCCTTAACTGCTCCAATACGGTTTCTGAAAAAGATATGTACTGCTCCGGTTGCGGACAGACAGTTCACCTGCATCCCATCACCCTTGGGCATATTGTACATGATGCCCTTCACTTTTTTTT
>JANMDL010000279.1:0-1789 GCA_031376295.1 Chitinophagales bacterium | reverse complement strand
GGTTGATTGGTTGATTAGTTGATAAGTTGGCTTTGTGTTATTGGCTAATATGGAATTGGGTATTTGACTGTATTTAAATTAGTGTAATTCGTGTAATTGGAACAATCAGTGTCAAACAATTCGTGTTAAAGAAATTAGTGTAATTAGTGTAATCTCTTATAATTAGTGAAACAAAAAAATGCAATTAACAGAACGATATATTGATTTTATCCAAAAGAATAACCTTTTCTCCACAAAAGACAGATTGTTACTGGCCGTGAGCGGGGGTGTGGACTCGGTGGTGCTGTGTGAACTTTGCCGGCGTGCAGGTTTTGATTTTGCCATTGCCCATTGCAATTTTAAACTAAGGGGTGCAGATAGTGACAGGGATGAAAGATTTGTGGAAGTACTGGCGAAAAAATTTGGCGTTGATTTTTACATTACCCATTTTGAAACGGCGGTTATTGCGAAGCAGGAAAAAAAATCCATTGAAACAGCGGCCCGTGACCTGCGCTATGCCTGGTTCGAAAGCATAAGGGGGGAGAATGGTTTTGCTTATATTGTTACAGCCCATCATGCCGGTGATAATATTGAAACGATGCTGATGAATTTCTTTCGTGGTACCGGTATCAGGGGGCTGAGGGGTATGGTTCCCAAAAATGGCAGGGTGGTGCGGCCTTTGCTGTTTGCCCGGCGCAACGAACTGGAAGTCTTTCTGGAAGCAAATGAACTGGCTTTTGTAAGCGATCATACCAATTTCGAGGATGATTATACCCGCAATTATTTCCGCAACCAGGTGATACCCGTGGTGCAAAAAGCATTTCCGCAGGCGGAAGAGAATTTGCTGCGCAATATTGAGCGCTTTGCCGGGGCTGAGTGGCTGTACAACGAAGCAATTGATACTTACAAAAAGAAACTGCTGGAGCATAAGGGTGCCGAAGTGCATATACCCGTGCTGAAGCTGCTGAAACTGCCAGCTTTGAGTACGGTTTTGTATGAAATCATCAGCGGCTATGGCTTTACAGCACACCAAACTGAGGAAGTAATGGCCCTGCTGCAGGCCGAAACGGGTAAATATGTGGCATCGGCTACGCACCGTATTATAAAAAACCGCAAATGGCTGATTATAGCCCCATTGGCAACGGAAAATGCACTAACGATACTGGTAGAAGCAGGGGTAGACAACATTGCTTATCCCGGTGGAAAATTAACGGTTGCTATAATGGGAGAACCTGTTGATATCTCTACTGATACTAGTGTTGCTCAATTAGATGCTGCATTGATCCAGTTTCCGCTGCTGCTGCGCAAATGGAAAACTGGCGATTATTTTTACCCGCTGGGGATGACAAAGAAAAAGAAACTCAACCGCTTTTTGGGCGACCTCAAGCTGTCGGTACCGCAGAAAGAAAATACCTGGGTACTGGAAATGGATAAAAAGATCATCTGGGTGGTAGGCAGGAGGATAGATGACCGCTTTAAAGTGACAGCCAAAACCAAGGAGATACAATTAATCACAAGCGGGTAAATAAGGATCCGCTGCTTTTAACTGATCCCAGAAATTATCCCAAAGGTTGACTTGCCCAAACCAGGTAAGTGTGGCAATGGTAAACACCAGGCCAAACAATGCACCCCACAGGTGCGCCCCGTGATTGATTCTTCCACCGCCTCTCTTGTCGAGATAAGCCGAAGCAATTAGGTACACCACACCAAAAATATAGCCTGGGATACGTATAGAAGGGAGCAGGGGAAAACCAATGCCTGATTTTGGTACCAGCACAATACAGGCAAATATTACTGCCGAAACAGCGCC
>JANMDL010000269.1:0-1500 GCA_031376295.1 Chitinophagales bacterium | reverse complement strand
TTTATCTTCGTCTTCATCTGTTTTTGTTTTTTCATTATCTTCTTTTTTAATTTCTGCTGCTTCAATATTGTTTTCTATTTTTTCTTTGGGTATTTTATTAAAAAGGGGTTCTATAAAAATATCATCCATTTTTTGGGCAATTGTAATTATTGCATTTTTAATTTGCAAAATTGTTTTTTCATCCATCTTTGCTTCAGGTTGGCTATCTACCATTTCAATTAATTCTATAAGAATTTTTTTATTTCCCTTTTTTTTGCTGTCAAATATTAACGACAATAATGCTATTAAATATTTTTTACCGATTATGGTATTATCTTCCGAAACAAGTTTTTTGTTTAATACTTGTGTTAAATAAACATACTCTTTTTTTATTGCTGGATGATATATCTCAACCAATGTTTCAATAAACGCTTCATTAAATTGCAAAACCAATCGTTCTGTTGCTTGTGTATTTACAATTAATAAATCAGTAAACTCTTTTTTAAAAAAATGAATTTTTAGTTTTACTGCTTCTATTACCGATTGTTGCCACTGCTTAAAATCTGTTTGGTAAACTGCCCAGCGCATTTTACCTGTAGCCAGAAAATAAAAAAATTGCTGTAAAATGCTTTCTTCCTTTTCTGATATAATTATTTCATCTGCAGCAGTTAGTTTTTGTTTAACCGGGATTAATTTTATTTTACTTGTAAAACCCTCAATGCATTTTGCAATAAAATCATTTTCCAAGTTTTGGGTTGTTATATTGCCCAGGTCAATTTCTATTTTATTAATTTTTATTACATCATCGTTGTTAAACCGGGTTGATAATATTTCATCCAATTCTGCAATTAAATTTTCTTTAACCAGTTTTACACACTTTTGCTGCAGCACATAACTTTGCGCTGTGCTTTGTGTTTGCAGTTCTAACGAGAATTTTTTTATGGTATGCTGTTGGCTTATCATTTAACTATTAATAATTTATTTTTTTATTAACTTTTTTGCTTCTGTAAACCAATCTTCTTTTATAGTATGCGGCAACCTATTCATTTCTTTAGCCAAATCAATAATATCATCTTTTGATAAACTGGCTAATTGTTTAAAAGTAGCTATGCCTACTTTATTTAATTCGGCCTCTACATTTTCGCCAATACCTTTTATTTTTTTTAAGTCGTCTTTGCCATTTGCTGTTCCAATTTTATCTTTTATTGTAATTACTTTAATATGCCTTACTAATTCCTGGGCTTGTAAAAACCATTTTGCATCAATTTCTGCTGGCTTTACTTCCATTGCTGCTGCCATTGCAGGAATGTTGGCTTCTGTAAGCTGGCTTAATTGGTCATAAGAGTTGATGCCAGCCTTTTGTATTCTTATTGCCATTTCTTCATTTACTCCATTTATTTTTTTTAGTTCATCTGCATTTGCTTTTGCCGGGCCAATTTTTTCCAGTGTCTTTTTCCATTGTTCCAACAATTTTTTCTTTTCGTCAGTGGGTACAGGCGGCGGCGGAGGAGGAGGAGGAGG
>JANMDL010000618.1:0-4070 GCA_031376295.1 Chitinophagales bacterium | reverse complement strand
CGCTGCCCCTCCATTGCCACAGACCACATCAGGACGTGGACACAGAAGCACAGCTTACCGCAGCGGAGATTGCTTGTTACAATCTACTGCCACCTGCAACTATTATGCAGCGGCCGCATACCGAAAAGTTTCAAAAACTGTGTTTTTGTGTTCGCCGCAGGCGGTCTGTGACAAAAAATGCCAGCCTGCCACAGGCAGGCTGGCTGTTCGATCGGCATTTATTCCAAACTGACCCACTACTAAAAACCTGCATTTTGCGCTTTATCAGATTTTAAACCTACTTTTGCGCCGCTTTATGCAACAAATTCAAGATATATACAGCCAACTTACAACGCCACACAAAGTGGTGATTACCACGCACCAGAAACCTGATGCGGATGCTATGGGCTCTTCCCTGGCACTTTGCCTTTTTTTGCAGCAACTGGGCCACCAGGTAACCGTAATTTCGCCCACCAACTGGGCTAATTTTTTAAGCTGGATGCCCGGGTGTAAGCAAGTGCTTGATTTTGAGAGCCAAACGGCAAAAGCTACCGAAGTGCTTAACCAGGCTGAATGGATATTTTGCCTCGATTTTAATACATTGAGCCGGGTGAAAAGGATGGAACTATTGGTGCAGAATGCAACGGCAGAGCGCATTTTAATTGACCATCACCAGGAACCGCAGACTGAGGTATTTGCTTACGGTGTAAGTGATACCGGCAAAAGTTCCACTGCCGAAATGGTATATGATTTTATTACGGGCAGTGGCAATTCAGATAAAATTAATGCTGATATTGCTGCCTGCCTTTACGCCGGGGTAATGACGGATACCGGCTCCTTCCGTTTTCCATCCACTACGGCAAGCGTGCATACCATGGTGGCTGCATTAAAAGAAAAAGGGTTGCAGCACAGCAAAGTGCATGAAGAATTGTTTGATAATTTCCTGGAAAACAAACTGCGGTTTATGGGTTTTGTACTGCAGAGCCGGATGGAGATATTTTACGAATTCAATACTGTGCTGATAGCTATTACACAGGCCGATTTAATCAAATACGATATCCGCACCGGTGATACAGAGGGGTTGGTGAATTTTCCGCTCAGCATCCAGGGAATAAAAATGGCGGCAATAGTGATAGACAGGGGGGAGGAGCGCAAAAGTTCGTTCAGGAGCAAGGGGGATTTTGATGTAAATACCTTTGCCAGAAAATATTTTAATGGCGGAGGGCACTTTAATGCTGCCGGAGGAAAAAATACTGAATCACTGGAGGAAGTGGTAGCAAAATTTAAAAAAGCAATCAGCGAAAACAAAGAGCAATTAACAAGTTATAATTTTTAAAAAAGAAACAAAAAAAATGAAAAAGTTCATTTATGTATTATTGATGGCACCGGTAATTCTGACATCCTGCGGTGAATCTTTCAAAAAAAGTGGAAACATTGAGTATAAGATCATCAAAGATGGCAAGGGTGATGTTATCAAATACGGCAGTTATATTGAGTTTTCCTTTAAGCAATCTTATAAAGATTCAGTTATGGCTAACTCTAACGATTATTCAAACCAGATCGCTATGCTGGATTCAACCAGCATACCTCCTAACATTTACAAAATATTTTCGCAGTGCCGCAAAGGTGATAGCCTGGTATTGAAAATGAAAACTGACAGTATGTATATTGACCCAAGGAGCGGACAACTGAATTTGCCTCCCGGTGTTAAAAAAGGTCAGTTTGTATTTACCAGTTACAAAATTCAAAACGTATATGCCACAAGGCCCGAAGCGGATAGTGTATTCAAAATCCTGACTGCACAGGCACAGGAAAAGGCAAAGGCAAAAGAAAAAGATATACTGGTAAAAGACGATAAAACCATAAATGACTACCTGGCCAAAAATAAAATCATAGCTGAAAAAGCTCCACAAGGAACTTATGTTCAGGTAATTACACCAGGTGCCGGTAATAAAATTGACACAAGTGTTCAGGTAAAAGTTAACTATACTGGTAAAACATTGAACGGTTTAAGTGGTAAGGCATTTGATTCCAATACCGATCCTGCTTTTCAGCACGTAGAGCCATACCCTGTAAATATGTGGGCGCCTGAAGTGGTAAAAGGATGGGCCGATGGTCTTATGATGTTAAACAAAGGCGCTAAAGCCAAATTCTACATTCCATCAACTTTAGGTTATGGTCAGCAGGGTAATGGTGGTGAAATTAAACCCAACGATATACTGGTTTTTGATATAGAAGTGGTGGATGTGCTTTCAAAAGATATTGCCATGGTGGAAATGAAAAAGCAGCAGATGGAGCAGCAACGCCAACAGCAAATGATGATGCAAATGCAGCAGCGCCAGCAGGATTCAATGAGCAGGGCAGCAAAAATGGACAGCCTCAAAAGGAAATAATTAATTGATAGAAAAAACCGGGCAGCTTAGAGGTTGCCCGGTTTTCATTTTACACGCAACAATTCATTTACAAATGAAAAAGATACTGAACATCCTCGTTTTTTTTACTGCGCTTACAGCAAATGCGCAGGAGCCCGGCTTTACAAAAACACCAAGCGGTGTTACATATAAAATCATCAATGCCAACGGTACAAAGGTGCTCAGCTACGGCAATTTTATTGAATTCAGTTTTAAACAGACCTACAGGGATTCTGTAATGGCCTCATCCGAAGATTTCTCTAACCAGATGGCCATGCTGGATTCTGTTAACATTCCTGTTGATATTTATACCATTTTCAGCCAATGTAAAGTGGGCGACAGCGTGATACTAAAAGTTTCGACCGACAGCGTATTTAAGCAGGGTATGCCTCCTTATATGCAGCCCGGTCAGTATATCACCACCAATTATAAAATTGAGTCTGTTTATACCGGTAAAGAGCAGGCCGACAGCGCTTTTGCCGTACTAAACAGCATTGCCAAAGCCAAATCGGAGGAAAAGGCAAAAATACAAATGGCAGTTGAAGATAAATTGATCAGCGATTATCTTGCTGCCAACAGCATCAACGCAGTAAAAACTCCTGGCGGAACTTATGTACAAATACTGGTACCCGGTAAAGGAAAAAAAGTAGATAATAACACCGCAGTAAGTATCAAGTATACCGGTAAAACATTTGCCGGAAAAGTGTTTGATTCCAATATCGACCCAGCTTTTGGTCATACTGAGCCCTATGAAGTGAAAATGTGGAACCCGGAAGTGATACAAGGCTGGGTGGAGGCACTCTCTTATTTTTCATTGGGAACTAAAGCAAAAGTGTACATACCATCACCAATGGGTTACGGCACTCAGGGTAACGGAAATGATATCAGGCCCAACGAAACCCTGATTTTTGACATGGAAATTGTAAAGATGACTGCAAAACCAGCACCTGTGGTGAAGAAGCCCCTGGTAAAAACTACCAAACCAACCGCCCCTAAGAAAAAATCAGTGCCAGCTAAGAAGCCGGTAAAAAAGAAATAAGAATCGTATAAAAAAGATAAAAACGTCTGCTGGTATCTCCGGCAGACGTTTTATTTTGTCAGATACCCATTGTATGCCATAAATAGTTTCACTGATTCCACGGCTTCCTTTACATCATGCACCCTTACAATAGCTGCACCATTGTTAAGTGCAAGCATATTCAGTGCTGTAGTACCATTCAGGGCTTCTGCAGCAGTTGTTTGCAGGGTTTTGTAAATCATACTTTTGCGTGAAAGGCCCGCCAATATGGGGCAGCCGGTTATTTTCAGTACTTCCAGGTGCTTCAGCAATTCAAAATTATGTGCTGCTGTTTTACCAAAGCCAAAGCCCGGGTCTATAATTACATCCTTTATACCCGCTTTACGGCACTCAGCTATTTTTGTAATAAAATAATCAAGCACTTCAGTTGTTACGTTTTCATACACCGGGCTTGTCTGCATATTTTGCGGATTGCCTTGCATGTGCATACATATATAAGGTACCTGCAGACCGGCAACAGTATGCATCATATCCTTGTCAAAACTGCCACCGCTAATATCATTTACTATTGAAGCGCCTGCTTCCACCGCCTTTTGGGCCACAATGCTGCTGTAGGTATCAACCGAAAGGATGGCTTGTGGCAAGCGGCTGTGTATCGCTTC
>JANMDL010000200.1:0-2025 GCA_031376295.1 Chitinophagales bacterium | reverse complement strand
GTTTTGAGCAGGATGATTGTACGCAGTAACCTCAAACAGTTGTTGGTGATAGCCTGGCTGCATGGCCACCTGCACGAACACCAACAACGGCAGAAGGGGCAAACGGCTTTTATTCGCTTCGGTCTCCGGCTTTATCTCCGTCGTTGTTGTATCTTTTTGACCAACAACGATTTATTGGAGGAAGATGACCTAAGGGTGTACCCTCAAACAGTTGTTGGTGATAGCCTGGCTGCATGGGCTGCGGCACGAACACCAACAAGGGCAGAAAAACACAGTCGGGACGAAAATGGGGTGAAGTTTTAGTTTGAACATAACCTTGTACTATGTGGGATATTGATTGTGTTTTGCTTGTCCGTAGTCACAGACATACGGACAGCAGCGAAGAACTTAGCGAAGAACGACGGGTATGCTAAGGAGAACTGGGATTTTTTTTATATTTTTTATATTTTGTTTAACAGGGTTGGGCGATGATTGTTGGGCTTTGGATGGAATATTTAAAGTTTTAAGGTTACGGGTTGTTTAGTAGTTAGCAGGAAGTATTAAGTAGTTTGTTCACTTGCTGCTACGTTTGTTTCTTTTACTTTCAGCATTGTTAGCGGCTATTGTTTGATTGCAAATGATGTTAGTTTTGCTGATACTGTTTATTGCTTTACTGAACGCATTGTTACTTTTAATGTTTGTGCCTGTTGCTATGTTGTTAGTGTTTATTGATTTGCTGCGAGTATTATTTGCGCCAATGTTTGTATCTATTGATTGACTGAGAGCATCTATTGATTGACTGAGAGCATCTATTGAGAGACTGCGAGCATCGATTGCAGCACTGCATTTTGCCATTGCGGCAGTGTAAATGCCTGCTGCTTTGCTGCATTTTACCGTTGCGCTTATGTAATTGGCCATTGCCTGCCTGCAATTTGCCATTGCGGCAATATAACTGCTTATTGCTTTGCTGCATTTTGCCGTTGCGGCAGTGTATCGCTTTATTGCTTTGCTGCACGGGTTGATTGCGCTGCTGTACGGATTGATTGTTTGATTGTAATTATGCGCTGCAGCGATGTAATTTTGCATTGCGAAGCTGTATTATTTGGGGGAATGCGCTGTGGTATTGGGTATTGGGGTATTGGGTATTTTTGGGGTGACGGAATGGCAGGGGGGAAAGCAATGTGCAAATGTGACAATTAGAAAATGTGCAAAATGACAACCCTGATGCTTAAAACAGGTTGGGATTTTTGCCGGTTAGTTTAGCTTTTGGTTTAGGGCTTTAAATTGGTTATTGTTACGGGATTGTGGATGGGTAAACGGAAAATAATTCCCAAAAAGGGAGAAGTATTTCCAAAAAAGGAGAAATGTTTATACTTTTAAGCCATGTGTTACTACAATGGCATCCGTGTAAGCAAGGCTGATTATATGCGGTTGCTGGCAATAGAAAAAGAATTAAAAAACCTGCATTTTAGTATGAACAGGCCGGTGCAAAACGGCTTTGTATATGGCAAATGGCCCATTGTAAAACCGTTGGCCGGTAAGCAGGATATGGAAATAGTGGAAGCACACTGGGAGTTTATAGCGCCGTGGTGCCGCAACTGGCAGGCAGTGGAGGAGGGGCGCAAAAAATACACCACCCTTAATGCTATTGGCGAAACCATGCTGGGCAGCAAACTGTACCGGGATGCTGCCCTGCACCGGCGCTGCCTTATACCCAGCAGCGGCTTTTACGAGTGGCGGCACCAAAAAAACGAAGAGACAAAAAAGGCCGATACCTATCCTTATTATATAGGCATGGCGGATAAGGAATATTTTTATATGGCGGGTATATGGCAGCAATGGACGGATAAGGAAACCGGCGAAACCATGGATACCTTTGCCATTGTAACCACGGCTGCCAACGACCTGATGCAGCAGATACACAATACCAAAAAGCGTATGCCGCTGATATTAACCGAAACCCTGGCAGCAGAATGGATATTTGGCAACCTTACCGAAGAACGTATACAAAAGATTGTTAAAACCCCGATTGACAGCGAAGAAATG
>JANMDL010000175.1:0-3103 GCA_031376295.1 Chitinophagales bacterium | reverse complement strand
ATTTTGAGGAGTTCCGTAAAGTTCAAATTACTCAATTGGCATACAATACCCTCACCGCCTGGTTTTTAACCCATCCCAGCCCCTATGCCGATAGCTGTGTGGCTGCCCTGCAAAGCGGTGCTGCTTACAATTGGGATTTGCTGGCCAATGGCATAAAGGCAAGCTATTCATTTGTGCCAGCTTTTTTGCAGCGCCATATCAGCCTGCTCAATAGTTTATCAGCAACCCGATCGTACCAACTCGATTCAATCAGTGATGTGCGTAGTATCTACGGGCGGTACTATACCTTTACGCCACAAAGTATTTATGGTGTAAACAGCAACAGGGATTTGCTATTTGAAAAACTATTTACCACGCCTGCATACTTTGCCGCTGTAGAAAAGGCTGTGCTTGGCAATGCTGCCTTTGCCGACAGCCTTACAAATCTCCCTGTACCCACACTTACTGCTATGATTAACAAAGGCAACTTTTTACAGGCTGGCTATGCCTGGCAATATGTACTTATACAAAAACCTGCCCTGCTTACACCCGTGCTGGTAAATGCCACGGCAGATAACATAAAGCAGCATCTTTTTTATATGGCCAATCTGCTGCAGGCCAAAGATTATAAAAAGCAACTTACAAAATACTTCATCAGCAGCTTTGCCACCATTGCCGCCAATAAAAATACCGGCGACAGGCAAATGGACAGGCTGTATACCGCCCATGCGCTGCAATATTTTAAAGGCAGGGAAAATAAACTGTTTAAAAAATTTGTACGCACCACTATTGCCGACACCACTAGCCAATACGATTTCACGGTACAACTGCTGAGTGCTTACCCGCAATATCTATACAATAGTAAAGTAATCAATAATAACGTGCGCCGTTGGTATCTGCGTACACAGTTTGCGCCAAATAGCTGGAGCAACCTATTGCCATTACTGAATAAGGAGGATGAAGCAGTTTTTATAAACAGGTTATATGAAGCAGTTGTAAGCAGCAGGGAGCAGGCTATTCAAAGCAGGCTGGAAAACAGGTTTTGAAATACTTATTTCTCTGTTCCGTATCCTTCATCAATTATTTGCAGTATCAATCCTTATCCGGGCGGCCCAATTGTTACTGATTAAAGCAAAAAAATATGAAAGTAATAGTATGGGTAACGGTGCTGGCAATTAGTATGCTATGCTGCTCTGTATATAATAAAAAAAGCAATGCAGCGCAGGGTGGATATTCAAAAATACAGTTTGAACTGATGCTGCCTGTAATTGCCGAAACGGGTAAAGTGAATTACATAAGAGATACAGTAATATTGTATTTTAACAAGCAATTCATCATTTACCGGCTGCCCTATCTTGCTGACAAAATTGTGGGTAATGCCGGGGATACAGTATTAAAAGAATTGTTTACCCAGTACAATTATTATATTTTCAGAGATACCATCCATAACGGCTATCGTACAATAAATGAATATAAAATTAAAACGCTGGGTATTGCAAAGTGGGATTCAATTTTTGCCGAACCACGGTGGTACAAAATGAATGGGCCTTATAAGGATTTTTCTTATACCCTTTTTAAAAGGGATACTGTAAGCGATAATATACGTATGACTTATAAAATAAAAACCCGGGAGACCGTATTTGATGTGGACACTATGCATTTTACTTACTCAAAAAAGCACCAGGGCGACAATATGTACACTTTTGCACCGCAATTGGATACAATACCTGGCTACAAGCTGAGTAAGTTATCCGGCACATTTAATCCTTTACAATACCAGGGATTAAACATTCCTGAGCGGTATTACAGGGTGGCAGCTATTTTTTCGGATAAACCCACTACCAAGGAAACATATATAATTGATTCGCTGCTTAAAAAACTACCAACCGGTTTTTAAAAAAGTGCGCTGTAATTGATGATTGACTGCCGGGTTGGTCATAAAAAAAGGTTTCCGGGTCAACTGGCAAAAATATCCCGCCGTTATGAATAGCGGGATATTTTAAATTTTTATCCATGCATTTTTTTCTTATCTTTTTTGGGAGCAGCCGGTAGCGAAACTGAGATTCTCATGGGAAAATATATATCCCTGTTCAATTATTTGCAGTATCAATCCTTTTGCTGGTGGCCCAATTGTTACTGATTAAAGCAAACACAATATGAAAATGATAATATGGGGTGCGGAGCTGGCAATAAGTATGCTGTGCTGCTCTGTAAGCAGTAAAAAAAGTAATACAGTGCAGGAAGGGTACTCAAAAATACAGTTTGAACTGATGCTGCCCATAATTTGGCAGGAGAATAAGGGTAAGGTAAATTATATAAAAGATACGGTGATCCTTTATTTTAACGAGCACAGGCTGATATACCGGCTGCCTTACCTGGCTGATAAAATTGTGGGTAATGCGGGGGATACAGTATTGAAAGAATTGTTTACCCGGTACAATTATTATATGTTTAGAGATACCCTTAGCAATGGCTACCGCACAGTAAATGAATACAAAACCAATATGCTGGGTATTGCAAAGTGGGATTCTATTAATGCAAATTCCAAGTGGTATGGAGTAACCGCACAGTCAAAAACATCTAAAGCGGTATATATGCCTTACAAAAGAGATACTGCCGGTACTGCCATTTACCAAACGCTTGTGTTGAAAACAAGGGAAATGGCATTTGATGTAGATACCGTATTGCTTACCTATACAAAAAAGCATCCAGGAGACCATGTTTATTCTTTTATGCTGGATGCGGATACTATACCCGGATATAAACTAACGGAAAATAAAGGCAATTTTAAGCCTTTAGAGTACGAGGGCTTAAGCATTGACCAGCGGTATTACAGGATGGCAGCCATTTTTTCTGATAAGCCCACCCCAAAGGAAATGTATATACTGGATTCACTAATAAAAAAACTGCCCCCGGATTTTTAACTGGGTATTGCTATACAGGCAGGCCGGTTCATACTGGCTTGATGTATGTTTGCAATGGTGTAATCATTCATTTTTATGAAACCTGTCCATAATAATTTTTATTTGTTTACACAACAAAGGGGGGGCAACCTCCCCCTTTTGTTTCTTTTTTGTATGCTGTTCTCCACTAATGGCAAAGCACAGCCAGCGCAACTGCTGGC
>JANMDL010000156.1:0-2773 GCA_031376295.1 Chitinophagales bacterium | reverse complement strand
GGTTGCACCACCTGTCCGCCTGCTGTGGCTTTTTGCTCCAGCACCAGCAGCCGCTTGGTAAAAACCAGTTTGGAGGTATCACCATCCAGAAAAACTTTTACCATATAATTACCTGACCGGGAAGGCACCATGTTTCTTTCGGGCAGGTTAGCCTGGTAATGCGTATAACGGGTAAAAGCGATTGTAGAATAGCGGTAAGTGGTGATGCGTTGCTGGGTAAAGCCTTTTATATAGTTAAAAGGGCTGAGGTCCACTGGTTGCCAATTGTAATCGCATAGTACAAATGTGTAATAGTAGTTTTTTATGCCTGTTCCCAGTTCATCAAAATGCAGCTCCAGCTGGTCGTTGCTGCCGATATTGTACACTGGCAGCGAAAGCTGGTTGCCATACATGTGCAGCCTGGCTGTATAAATACCTGGTTTGTAAATTGAATCGGGGTGCTGGGCTGAAGCACTGTTAAAACAGAGCAAAAAAACGGGTAAAAGGGGGATATGTTTAAAAGGCCTCATTTGTATTGTTAAATAATTTACTTTTGAAAGATACCAAAATTATGCCGATTGAACATAGCTGTTTTTATAGCAAGCAGAATCGCTTTTAACCGCCAGAAAACTTTTTCCCGGTTTATCATCAGGATGGCCATTGCTGCCACTGCCATCAGTGTGGCGGTAATGATAGTGGCATTGGGTTTTGTTAATGGTTTTCAGCAGGTAATCAGCAACAAGGTTTTTAGTTTTTGGGGGCATGTAAGGGTGCAGCAGGATGTGGATAACAAGGCCAGCCTATCAGAAGAATACCCGATTTTACGAAATGACAGTGTGGAACAATACCTGCATTCGCTGCCGCAGGTGAGGACCGTGGAGAGATTTGCTACCAAATCGGCCATTGCAAGGTTTAAAGATGATATTGAACTTGTATTGCTGAAGGGCATCGACAGCTCTTTTGATTTTTCCCGCCTGCAGCCATTCTTAACTGCTGGCAAATGGGTTTCTTTTGCCGACAGTGGTTATTCCAAAGAAATAAATATATCTGCCTATACTGCAAAACAATTGCAGGCTGCCACAGGCGACACATTAATGGTATTATTCTCCCGGCAGGATGGCAGCCGCACAGGAAGAAAACTAAAGGTGGCGGGTATTTACAAAACGGCCATTGAAGAATATGATAAAAACTTCGCTCTTTGTGATATTAACCTGCTTCGCCGGCTTAACGGATGGAAAGCCAACCAGATTGGCGGCTACGAGATATTTTTGAAAGATTACAAGCAGACGGATACTGTAAACAATCTTATTTACGACCAATTGCCCCAAAGCTGGTACAGCAAAAGCATCAGGGAAATTTACCCGAATATATTTGACTGGCTCAGCCTGCAGAATAAGATAAAAAATATACTGCTGGCAATAATGATGGTGGTTGCTGTGGTGAACCTGGTTACCTGCCTTATTATATTGGTCCTGGAGCGTACCCGGATGACGGGTGTGCTGAAAGCCCTTGGTGCTACTGACTGGACCCTGCAGCAATTATTTTTGTTTAACACTGCATATATTGCCGTTGCGGGCATCAGCCTTGGAGCAGGGCTTGGCTTATTTATCTGCTGGCTGCAGAACAAAACCGGATTTATTAAACTAAATGAAGAAGCTTATTATATGAACCGGGCGCATGCTGAGATTATATGGTGGCAGGTGCTGCTGGTTTGCGGACTTACTTTTGCAATTTGCCTTGCCATACTTATCATACCAACATTACTGGTAAAAAAAATCAAGCCGGTTAAAGCCATCAGCTTCCGGTAAAGGTTTACCAAAATAAGTTTACCTGCAGAGATAAAAAAGGATGCCCTGTGAGACATCCCTGTATGCAAATTGTATCTGTTATCTATTCAAAAGACTCATGATTAAGGTGTACTTTAGTCATTTCGTAAAAATGATTCTGAAACTGGTGAAGATTAAGCGGTTGCACAATATGCCTGCGCTCATCCCTGTACCAGATCTCTAATTTTGAAAAATTGTCTCTGGCGGGTATCATCATCCTGAAGGCTCCTTTCATGTATTTAACGGTACCATCTTCATTTTCCTGCTTGCTAAATTTGAGTGTAGTAAGCTCCTCATCATTCAGCGGCAGCGGGAATAACTGGTTTTCCTCATACCAAAACTCCTGTATACCATTGTCGACCATTGCCCTTTTTGATTCACGCTGCAGGTTGGTTACTTCGCCGCGGCGTTTGTCTCCATCAAAATCTGCTATCAGGTAATCACCTTTTTGAATTTCCTGGAACTTTATCATAATTATAATTTGGTTTTGATGATTAAATATAAAAAGATTTTTTAAATAAAAAACGTTTCCCGGGGCGCATTTAATTTTTTTGCCGGCAGCGGGTGCGTCAGCCCTGGCGGGTAACTGCTTACCCCCCATTGAAATGTGGTATGAAAATTTTAAAAATATACGTTACTGTTGCCCGGAACGGGAACTGGGAATAAAACTGTACTTTTGCCCACTTAAACAGGTTTATGAAATTATTGACCGCTGCATTTGCAGCTTTTCTTTTATATGGTACAGCAACGGCACAAACAAAAATTGCCTTTAAAGGCGGCCCTGCTTTCAGTACTGCCAAAGTAGATATCAACAATGTAAAGAAATCTTCATCCTTCAAGCCCGGTTTTAGCCTGGGTGTTTTGTTTGATGTTCCCTTTGACGGTGTACTGCATTTTTCGCCTTTTGCATCTTATAACATGCTGGCTTCTAAAACTGATTATAAGCCTGCAGATAGCACTACGCAAAC
>JANMDL010000605.1:0-1730 GCA_031376295.1 Chitinophagales bacterium | reverse complement strand
AAAGGAGTAAAAACAATTAATGCAACAGTAAGCCCAACCAGCAATACAAAAAGAGTACTGAGCGAAACATATACGCTCACTCTGCTCAGCCTGAACTTTACCACTTCTTCATAAGTATCCTCGTTCATCACCACTAAGCGGTACCTGTTGCGCAACCTTTTTAAAGTACTGTTTGCATCTAATTTTAACACGGCAATTGTATTATTTTTACTGAAATACAGCAAGCCCGTTTTTTTGCCAGGCAGGTCAAATATTAAACAGTCGTTAAAATTAACAAAACGAAGGCTATTATCTGCATTATGTGCCAAAAAAATCCGATATTTATCCGATTATCTAAGCTCTTTATCAATGTTTTGTAAAAAGATACCGTTTATTGTTTGTTTATCCCTGCTCAGTGCCGTAAGTATGCCATTGGTAGCGCAGCCACCGTCATGGACGATTGACCTGCTTGGAAAGGAAAAAAAGCCGGAAAAATTTGAGAATAAAAAACTGGGCTCTGAAAAAACCGAAAACAAAAAATTCACTTTTTTCAGGCATTTTGTGCAGAATAATATTACCCGGTACAATTTTTATTTTAATGCAGCCAATAAACTGGATGCCATTGTAGAGCGGGCCAAAATAGCGCAGCAGAACGATTATTCAAAACTGCTTCCCTTTTATCCTTATTCCCTTGATAATACAGCAACACAGGCTGCCGACCTTGATTCTGTCATCATAAAATCTACCGCCGGCATTTTGCTGCACGACCTGCGCAACGATTGGGTGGATAACCTTTACATGCTTATAGGCAGGGCTTACCTGCTGCGTAAAGATTTTGACTCGGCGGGCATGACTTTTCAGTTTATCAATTACAACCTGTTTCCCCGTAAAAAGGGGGAGGACGACAGCCGGGTGGTGGGTACTACCAGTGCAGCAGGCAATGGTAACGTTATCAGTATTGCCAATCCTGAAAAAAGAAATTTTATACAAAAAGTAATGACCAAGGCACCCAGCCGCAATGAATCGCTGGTGTGGCTTATACGCAACCTTACTGAGCAGGAAGAGTATGGCGAAGCAGCAGGGCTAATCAATACCCTGCAGAATGATCCCAATTTCCCAAAAAGACTCAATCCTGACCTGGAGGAAGTTACTGCTTACTGGTTTTACAAACAGGGCGAATACGATAGTGCTTCACTTAGGCTTGAAAAAGCGCTTAGCAATGCTGAAACAAAACAGGACAAAGCCCGCTGGGAGTTTTTGCTGGCACAGCTATTTGAAAAAGGCAGCCAGTATGAAAAAGCATCAGATTATTACGACAGGGCGGCAAAGCACACAGTGGATCCACTGATGGATATTTATGCCAAATTGAACGATGCTAAAATGATGAAGGAGGGCGGCAATGCAAAAGAGCTGGATAACAGTATTGACAAGCTGGTACGCATGGCAAAAAAAGACAAGTTTGAAAGTTACCGGGATGTTATATATTACTCTGCCGGGCAGATAGCTTTGCAAAAACCTGATACCGCAGCAGGTATTGGCTTCTTTAATAAAAGCCTGCATTACAATACGGCCAATATACCTTACAAAAACAAAGCTTTTTTGCAGCTTGGCGATATTGCTTATGAGCAGAGAAGGTACAAAGATGCTTTTTCCTGGTACGACAGCCTTCAATCGGGCGATACCAGTTTTGCTGATGTGATTGCCAAAGTACAGGCAAGAAGAAATGCGCTATCCGGTATTGTACAAAAAAT
>JANMDL010000135.1:0-6506 GCA_031376295.1 Chitinophagales bacterium | reverse complement strand
AATTTGTCCTCCCGCTGCAAGACTCGAGCCGAGATTGGCATAAATATTTCCGCTCAAAACGTTCGGGCTGCTCGAGATGCGGGCGGTGGTGAAGAGTTTAAACGGCGTGAGTTGAAGTCCCTGCAAAAGCAAATCGTAACTCCAGTGTGAGTTTTGTGTAAGCGGAAAATAATCGTTATTTGTAACTACTCCGCCGTTGCAGGTAACTGAATAAGTACAGGTGCTGCCTGTACCCGTGCCAGTAGCAGGGAAATTAAAGTTGCCTGCGGCAGTTGGAGTGCCTGTGCCGTTAAGTATTACTGTTTGAGCACCCAGTACGGTAAAAGTTCCCGATTTTGAAAAAGAGATACCGTTATTGGTAGTGGTGGTGATAGTGTAAGTTCCCAGTACTGTTACATTAACACCAATTGAAACAGTATTTGCTGCTGTAAGTGCAGTACCCGCTGTATAGGTTCCGCTGGTAGTTGCGCCTGTACAACTGCCAGGTGCGCCAGATAAAGTAAAGCTGGCTGCAGTGCCTCCACCGCCTGCTGTTACTGAGAAGGTGCAGGTATTGCCACCGCCTGTTGCAGGATAATTGAAACTGCCTGCGGCAGTGGGGGTACCCGTGCCAACTAGATTTACTACCTGGGGGCCCGTTCCGGCAAATGTACCCGTTGCAGCAAAGGAGATGCCATTTACGGTTGTAGTTGAAATAGAGTAGGAGCCTGCCGTAGTTACATTTACATTAATAGTAACCGTATTGGTGGAACCAAGTGGAGTACCTGCCGTGTACGTGCCATTGGTCACGGCTCCGGTACAGCTTGCTGGTGCGCCACTGAGTGTATACACACCAGAAGTGCTGCCGCCGCCTGCTGTTACAGCAAAAGTGCAGGTAGTACCACCGCCAGTAGCAGAATAGTTAAACGGCCCTGCTACTGCAGGTGTACCAATTCCGGTAAGCGAAACAGTTTGTGTACCTGTAGCGGTAAATATGCCTGCTGCTGCAAACTGAATGCCATTTGCCGTAGTAGTGGTAATAGCATAAGCTCCAATAGCAGTTACATTTACTTGTATGTCAACCGTATTGGTAGTAGTTAATATAGTACCTGCAGTATAAGTGCCATTAACAGATACTGGTGTACATGCGCCACCTGCACCACCAAGGGTAAATGCGGCTGCAGCTCCGGCAGCTAAAGTGGTTACTGATGCAGTGCAATTGGAGGTGCCAGAAGTTATAGTAACATTATTAATACCGGCAGCTATAGGTGTACCAATACCAGCAAGCGTAACCTGCTGCACACCGGTTGTAGTAAACGTTCCCGCTGCGCCAAAAGTCATGCCGTTGGTGGGTAGTGAGCCTATAAGAAATGTACCGATAGTAGTTACATTTACAGTAATTGTAATGGAATTAGTAGCACCTAAAGCAATACCCACTGTAAATACACCGTTTTGAACCGCTCCGGTACAACTGCCTGGAGCGCCGCCCAATGTAAATGCCGCTAAGCCACCGCCCCCACCAGGTGTAGTAACTGTTATCAGTGCCACACAGGTGCTGGTACCGTATCTTACTATAAAAAGGTCGGTACCAATGGCCAATGGTTTACCACTGCCATATAAACGTACAGTATTTAAACCGGGATTACCGAGGGTTCCTGTACCCTTGAAGGAATACCCATTAACAGTATCGCTTGTGATGGTATAGGTGCCGGGAAATGTTACATTTACCTGTACGTCAATATAATTTGAAGGAGTAAGAGCCGTATCTTTCTGGTACTGGCCATAAATGGTACTGGGCAGGCAATCTCCTCCGGAATTTGCTTTTAGTGTCCCTTCTGAAATACCGCCGTCAAAACTCAGCTCCTTCTGGCAGGCGATAAATGCAGTTATGGCTGCAAAAACAATCAGCAAATACTTTACAATTCTCATTACGGTAATTTTATTAATAAAGATAACTAATTCCTATTGAACCTGTGCGTCGTCATTCACAACAGCACCTGTTTCTCCTACAGGATGTTTTGAAGTATCATTACGCTGCCTGAAAAATCTTTTCTGGAAAATTAAAATGGTAATCACTCCGCTGGAAATTGCGGCATCAGCAAGGTTAAATACAGGTCGGAAGAATTCTAAATCCTGACCACCCCAAACCGGAAACCATTTTGGGAAAGTGGTTTTAATTACCGGAAAGTAAAGCATGTCAACCACATTGCCATGTAAGAAACCTGAGTAACCCTTGCCGGTGGCCTTTGCCAGGCCTTCATAACCTGTGTAATCTCTCATGATAGTATTATACATCATTCCTTTATCAAAAATCACACCATACAGTGCAGAATCAATCAAGTTGCCAAGGGCTCCGGCGTATATCAGCGAGGCACAGATAATAAATCCTTTGTGGTATTTTTTTGCAATTATACTACCCAGGTACCAGGTGCCGAAAATTACGGCTCCAAAGCGGAAGATAGTAAGAGCCATCTTGCCCCAATCGCCCCCAAATTTAAGGCCATAAGCCATGCCGGGGTTTTCAACAAAAGTAAGGTTAAACCAGTTGCCCATTACCGGTACAGATTGATATAGCCGGAAATTTGTTTTGATATATAGCTTGAGTGCCTGATCGGCTGCCAGTACAAGCAGAATAATAAAGACAACTGTTCTTTTTTTCATAATAATAGGGGCAAAGATAGGGGGAAATAATGGCATACGGCCTCTGGTGAGTTGCTTCAAAAAATTATGTTAAAGCATGGCATTTAATTTGTAAATACCTTTATTATTGCATCAATGTAAAAAAAAAAGTATATATTAGTTTCCGGAAACAGCGCAGTTATGGCAGAACAAAATGATAAAAACTACCAGGATGGTACAGAAAAGGACAGTTTTGATGATGAACTCAAAAAAATGCTTGCAGGTAATTTTGATGAAACTACAGACGAAGAGGAAGCTCCCGTTACCAAAATTTATGTAGCAGGTACCGAATACAACAGTGTAGATGAAATTCCGCCTGAAGTAAGGGATAAAATGTCGGAAACCCTCCTGCAGGTACAGCAGGAAAGCAGTAAGGCAGAGGACCTGAGTGTTGCATTTAAAAAACAGCGGAAACTCCGTTCTGGCGGTATGCTTTTTGGCGACCGTGCAGATAGTTACAGCCCGCCCTCACTTAATCTTGTTAAAATGGCTCTTGCAATAATAGCCTTATTGGTTGTTGCAATTGTTGTTTACCTGGTAGTAATAAGATGACAAAGGCTACTGCTATTTTACACCTAACCTGCTCAATGCATCGTTGGCTTCGGCATAATCCTGCCCGGGAGCGTACAATAGGGCTTTTTTATAACTATCTATCGCTTCTGTATTTTTTCCCATCTTTTCATAGCACCTGCCCATCCAGTAATAGCCCTCATCAAAACTGTTTTGCAGCGTAGTGGCCTTTTCCAGTGTTTTTATTGCATCAGCGTATTTTCCCAGGTTGTGCTGTACTATGGCTTTTTCACGATAGGCAAACATAAAGGTATAATCCATCGCCAATGCCTGGTCAAACAAACCAATAGCCTTTTGTTCATTCCCGGTTTTACTGTAATAAATCCCTTTTATCAGCAGGGCCTCTTTTTTTGCAGCAGCCTTTTCGGCATACATCAGGGCATCAGCTATATCAACCGCTTTCCCGTTCCGGGTGTCTGCATACAGGTAACCCAGTGATAACAGGTATTCAGGCAGGGGGTTGAAGCCGGCAGCCATTTCCAGCGCTTTGATGGCATTGCTGGTATCGTCGTTAAATCCATGCAGCTTACTTTTAATATCCCAGAAATAAGCAATGGTGCTGTCTTTAGCCAGCGCCTGGTTTACGGTGGAGATAGCAGATTCGTAATCCTCCTTATCAGCATAAAACGAAATCAGTTTGTCACGCAGCAGCATCGAATCCGGGTATGTTTTAATGGCATTCGTCAACTCTTGTTCCGCTGAAATTACCGTATTTACTTCCTTTTCAGTAGCTTTATTGTTGTTACAGGCCACTAGAGCCAGCAGTATCCCCATTGCTGATAATAATACTTTCATGCTGCAAAAATAAGCCTGTATGCACAAAACTAACCTTACAATTTTCTGACAATCAGCAGTTGCTAAAAAATTATCTTTGCAAAAAAAGGAAATATGCAAAGGAAATTGCTTGTGCCGGCTGTAATGATACTGCTGGTTGTACTGGTGGCTTCATTTATTGTAAACAATCACCGTGGAGATAATGCCCAATTCTTATCTGTGGTAAAAGACACTGTACTCTTTCCGGGTGAATCTCATTTTGCCAATATACAGCAATTGACTTTTGGCGGGGATAATGCCGAAGCTTACTGGAGTTATGATGGCAAATACCTTATTTTTCAGAAAACAAACCCTAAAGAAGGGATTGAATGTGACCAGATATGGATGGGTAAAGTACCGGTATCAGCAGGCGAAAAATTTGAGCCAAAGCTGGTGAGTACCGGCGCCGGCAGAACCACCTGTTCCTTTTTTTACCCTGATGGCAAACATATTTTGTATGCCTCCACACACAAAGGTGCCACCGCCTGCCCGCCCGTACCCGACAGGCAGAAGCTTAAAAGATATATCTGGCCCATTTACGAAAGCTACGATATTTTTAAAGCCGATACTTCTGGTAAGATTGTAAAGCAGCTTACCAAAACAAAGGGATACGATGCTGAAGCTACCATATCACCCAAAGGCGATAAAATTGTTTTTACCAGCATGCGTGATGGCGACCTGGAAATTTATACCATGAACCTGAATGGCAAAAATATAAAACGCATCACCAATGCAACAGGCTATGATGGCGGCCCCTGCTTCAGCCCTGATGGTAAAAAAATTGTATGGCGTGCCAGCAGGCCAAAAACCGAAGCAGAAATAAAAGATTACAAAGATTTACTGGCGCAGGGGCTTGTGGCGCCCACCAATATGGAAGTGTGGGTAGCCAATGCTGACGGTACTGATGCACACGCAGTAACCGCATTGGGGCAGGCCAACTGGGCGCCCAACTTTTTGCCCGATGGCCGCATCATTTTCTGCAGTAATCATGAGTATCCACGAGGCTTTCCTTTTAATATGTACACCTGCAACGAAGATGGAACCAAGATGGAAAAAATAAGCAGGGATAAGGGGTTTGATGCATTCCCCATGTTCAGCCCCGATGGAAAGAAAGTAGTTTTCTGCAGCAACCGCAACAATGGTGGCACAAGGGATACCAATATTTTTATTGCAGATTGGGCGAAATAAAAAATGCCGTAACTGCAAATTATCAAAAGTGATGGCGTTGTAATTGTTAACAGCCTGTGTATTTTTTTATGTAATATTTTGTTAATTTTTTATTTTACTTTACATTTATAAAAAATTAACGCTTATGACAAAGAAAATTTTAGCTTTCATTCTGGTAGCTTTTTCAGTAGTTACCGTAAATGCCTTTTCAGTAGTACCCACTTCAGAAAAAAATCCATTGGCTTCTGAAATTATGGTACCCATTGGTAAAACAGGCAAAATGATTTCCCTTGCTGAACTGGCAACCATCAGCCCTAAGAGTTTTTCGGCACTTACCGGAAAAAAACTGAACCTGTCAGAAAAAATTGGTTTTAAACTTTCGCAGCGCCAGATCAAAAAATGTATTAATGGTGATGGCACTGTAAACTCAAAATTGCTGGCTAAATTCAGCAAAAAAGCAGAAGGCGGTGGTTTTCACCTGGGTGGATTTGCCCTGGGCTTCTTCCTTGGTTTGATTGGTGTGTTGATTGCTTATGTAGCTTTCAACGACGACCTCAAATCTCAGCGTATTAAGTGGGCATGGCTTGGAGTTGTTGGTGCCATTTTGCTTACCTTGATACTTGTACTGGCTGTTTTCAATAAAGCAACGTAAGAAATTTTCAATTATTGAAAGCCCGCTGTATTTTGCAGCGGGTTTTTTTGTGTAGTAAAGTGAGGGCGTTTACAGGCAAATACAGCAATCGGGCATATAATCGTTAAGCCGGCGGTATAAAATAAAAAACCCGCCTCTCTCAAAGCGGGTTTGTATAATGGGGCACAGGGCCATTCAATCTTAGTACCTGTAAGCTTCCGGCTTAAATGGTCCTTCTGCTGAAATACCGAGGTAACCAGCCTGGGCAGGAGTCAGTTCATCCAGTACCACACCAATTTTTGCAAGGTGCAGGCGGGCTACTTTTTCGTCAAGTAATTTAGGCAGCACATATACTTTGTTTTCGTATTTATCAGTATTAGTCCACAGCTCAATTTGGGCCAGGGTTTGGTTGCTGAAGGAGTTACTCATTACAAAGCTTGGGTGGCCGGTGGCGCAACCGAGGTTTACAAGGCGGCCTTCTGCCAGTACAATTACATCTTTGCCATCAATGGTGTACATATCCACCTGTGGCTTGATGGTATTTTTAGTATGACCATAGTTTGTATTTAACCATGCCATGTCAATTTCAATATCAAAGTGGCCAATGTTGCACACAATAGCTTTATCCTTCATTACACGGAAATGCTGCTCGGTAATCAAATCACGG